>DASRBN010000034.1 GCA_035653615.1 Ktedonobacteraceae bacterium
TCCTTTTCGTGCGGCTCCTTTGTATTATTCCTTTAGTCAGATGAAAAGAGTTGAGTTCTGGACAGAGGAGTTCGTAGTACGTTTGGCCTATCAGTGCCTTTTTAACAATTGGATGCAACGCTTCTATGATGGTTCTCTAGCGGCCATTTGAGAGATGGCGGAAAAGGAGGTTTTCAATTGCTCGTTAAGGTGAAAGGGGAAAGTTGGATGTTGGTCCGGTGATATTTGCAAGGGTGAGAAATCCTTTGAAATGGTAGCTGGACGATATAGAAGGGATAGATCCACGAAGCATTGAATCAAGTCCACTGTCTGGGCAGCCATCAACGGGGTAGGTGGTATCTTTTGTATATTGGCTTTCAAATCCAGAATGGTTTAATCGCTAATCAGTGACAAACTCAGTATCTGGTTTGTGCCGCAAAGTGCAGGGAAGGCTTCCCTGGCTGACACTAGCAAGTATCAAACCCTCATTGCAAGATGAAACATGTCAAAGTTTGGCTGTAATCCTGGAGAAATCAGGAGAGTACTTCATGTCGAAAAGAGACATCCTCATCGTCAGTTCTACAGAAGGTCATCATACTGATGCAGGGCAAAAGTGCTATTCAGACTGGCAGATGCGGTTGCTTCGTGCTTGATATGAGCTGCGAATAGCTAATATGAATTTAATTTCTTGCCATGAACAGGAAATTAAATTCATTGGTAGACAAGCTTAGTTTTTTGTAGGTGAGGAAGGGACAATCCTTGTTGAGCAAAATCTTTAGGGTCACTATCAAATATCTTTCAACCTTAAAACAAGTTGCAAGACTTGTATGGACAGTCAATCCTCGAACTTTTCTGGCTTTATTTAGCTTAGCAATTCTAAATGGGTTGTTCCCCACTGCTAGCGCATTCTTCACCTCTAGCTTGCTTCAGATGCTAGTGCAAACGCTACACACCAAAAACGTTGTCAACTTGCCTGCTAATTTTATTGGGTTGTTAATGCTCATGGCCGGAGTAGCTGTGCTCAATCACGTTTTCCAACATCTGAGTACTGTCATCCAGAATCTCTATCAAACACTTGTTTCTAATCATATAGGCCTGCTCATTGCTGAAAAAGCAGCAGTGATTGACCTGGCCTTCTTCGAGAATCCGGCCTTTCATAACAAAATGCGCACTGCTGTAGGGGAAGCCAGTTATCGCCCAATGATGCTCCTTAACGGCCTGATGAATCTGGCTTCGACGCTCACCACACTGTTCTCCATGAGTCTTGTAATAGCACTCTGGCAAGCCTGGATCATTCCAGTAATTTTCCTCAGTTCCCTGGCTATGCTTTGGGCCTCGGTCCATTTCGGAGCCCAACGCGTAGCTTTGCTTAGTGGGCGCGCTGAAACCGAACGTAAGAAACAGTATTTACAGACATTACTTACCTCCGAGCAGGGGGCAAAAGAGATCCGACTATTTAGTCTGCGGCAGTTCCTACTCAATAACTATCGGGCTTTGCTCGATTCGACGTTTCGGCAGGATCGTAAACTTGCTTTCCGTCAGGTATTCTATCTGGGAGCAATAGATGTGCTTCTATCAGTCGTGCAACCATTGCTCTACAGCTTTACGGCGATACAAGTTTTACAAGGTTTGATTAATATCGGCCAGTTCAGCTTCTACACCCAATCAATTCAGCAATTGCAAGGGACACTGATCGGACAGATGTCCTCACTCGGCACTCTGCATGAGGGCAACCTGTTCGTGACCAATCTGCTCAACTTTCTGGATTGGCAGCCTCAGGTTGAAGCACCACGAACTGAGTCCAAGAAATATCTCGCCGCCATTTCTGCCAGACCACGCATTGAATTTCGAGAAGTGACGTTCTGCTATCCCGATACAGAGAGGATAGCCCTTGATAATGTTAGTTTCGTCATCCAGCCAGGCGAGGCAATAGCACTGGTGGGTGAAAATGGTGCTGGCAAGAGTACATTTGTCAAACTTCTGGCAGGGCTATACGAGCCAACGGCGGGGCAAATCTTACTGGATGACGTGCCGATTCTACATCTGGATCGAGATGATCTACGACGCTATCTCAGTGTGATTTTCCAGGACTACACTATCTATTATCTGTCCGCCTACAACAACATAGGTGTCGGACAAGTCGAACATATACAGGACAAGGCATTGCTTGAGGCAGCGGCCAAACGATGCGGGTTAGATCATGTTATTGCAAGTCTGCCGAATGGTTTTGAGACAGTACTAGGGAGCTTTTGGGAGCATGGACATGAGTTATCAGGTGGACAGCGGCAATTGGTAGCGATGGCACGCGCGCTAGTGCGTAACGCTCCCATACTAGTGTTAGATGAGCCGTCCGCCGCATTGGACATTTACACTGAACGCAGCCTCTTTCAGCATCTGTTAGAGGACCGGGCTAGTGGGCAGTTCCAGACAGTGATTTTTATCTCACATCGATTTGCAAGTGTACGCCTTGCCGACCGTATCCTGGTCTTAGAGCATGGAAACGTGATCGAGCAAGGAACCCATGACGAATTGCTCAATCGAAACGGGCGTTATGCAGAGATGTTTAATCTACAGGCAGAACAGTACAACACTAGCAGCAGGCTGATAACTGTAGTAGAGTGAGATAGTTCCCAGTCTGATTATGCGTACTCATTTCTGTGCCCATCAGATGTTGCGGTATGAGGATGCATCCAAAACCGGAACAAACTGGGGAGGAGCAAAAGAAAGAAGATAGGCCGTCATCTCAAAAAGTCTCCCATATTTCTTGGGAGATCGATGAGAAATGATCTACAACAGGAGGATCCAATGTTTACAACATATTTACTGGTGTTCTGTCGGGTCACTATTGCTTTATTATTTATTTTCTCCTTTTGCGGCAAGCTTCTAGCTCTCAGAGACTTTGCTGTTACTATTGGGGACTTTAAACTGTTACCACGAAAATGGAGTAAGGGCGCGGCAATACTCTTTCTGATTGGTGAAATCACCACAGCAATACTTGTGACTATGGATGTTAATTTAACATTCATCGGATTTTTGCTAGCGATAACATTGCTGATGATTTTCTCTGTCGCCCTAGTAACTGCATTGTGGCGTAAGCTCGATATGAGCTGCAATTGTTTCGGCAGGACTGAGCAGCGTATCTCTCACTATGATGTGATTCGCAACGGCATCTTTATCCTTTGTGGTCTGACCGGCCTGTGGCTGCTAAGGTATGCTCCACAAGGCTTGTCTGTTAGCGAGATTATACTGCTTGCACTTATGAGTACCGTATTCCTCCTGTTTATCGTGAAGTTGGATGATATTGTTGAGACACTTCGCCAACCTTTCCCAAACTTTGAAGAACGGAGATAAATCCAATGGAATCCTTGCTGCTTCTAAGCCTGAGTATCCTCTGGGGTGTGGTATCGGTTATTCTGGCATTGACATTGCGGATTCTTCGCTGGCTAAGGGCCTCCTCTGAGGCGCGAATGAAACAACAAGAGACTATGGAGGAGCGCCCAGCATTGATTATTGGCGCACCAGCAGGAGACTTCAAAGCCAGGACTCTTGCTGGTAAAGCAGTACGCTTGGATGACTATGCTGGTCGCTCCGTCATCTTTATTTTTGTTTCGCCGGCATGTGGCCATTGCCGCATAGAAATGCCGGCACTCATCAAACTGGCTCCTTTGGCGCAGAAAAATGCAGGGACAGAGATCATTCTCGTCAGCGATTGGGGCCCTGTCGTGACACAACAGTGGCTAGAAACTATACGAAGCGAAGACCATGTGGACGTGCAGCTACCAATTTTGGTCGCCCCACGCGGGAAAACTGATTTTCTGGACGACTATAACCCAAGGCATCTCACCCCCTCTTTTTGTCTTCTCGATGCGCAAGGTAACGTACAAGCTACGGGGGGTATCCCATCGACCGCATGGAATAAACTCAAGCGGATTTGGGAAGGGACGACCAAGCTTCCGGCCTTCACACTTATGAAGTCTGATGATGTAGGTCGAAAGGGACATGAAGTATAAATTGTTTAGCTATTATGGGGCGAGAGGAACAAATGGAAGCTCAGGAAAGATATAACCAGTTCCTCAACGATATATGGAAAGAGTTTCCCTCGAAAGTACAGGAGAAGCTAAGGCAGATATTAGCTGAGTGTGGCAGTTGGTCAGCAGAGCTAGCCACAGAAGCATTGCTGTTACAAGAGCAAGAATATACAGTGATGAGGGGAAAGATGAGCTAGGTGAGGTGCAGCAAATGACCATGCTCATCATTTACCGAATAGGATCTCTTGTAAAGGAACTGGACAGAACAACGAGAAAGGATGTTCTATGATACAAGGCATCATCGCGAATTTCTTTACCTTCTCCGATGTCAATGGCACTCTTCAGATCACCTATTATCCTCAGGCACGACTCGACTACCAGGGTCCCGAAGGGCGTTTTATCTATCCTGGTGCCAGTCCAGGTCGCTATATAACCATCCAAGAGCAAAGCTTTCTTGGTCAGCAGATCACGATAGTGCTCGCGCCAGCGGCTGATGGTCCCTCTATGACTCTGACTCTTTTGCTCCCCCCCATGAACATGGCGGGTCAGCATGAGCAGGATTTTGACACCCTCGCTATCAAGACCACCAGATCGGGCCTGCTGTCTCCCAGAGGGGCGCTGCTCACCTACGAAGTAATCCCCTTACAGGGAATTGCTCAACATCTCCTCCATCCGCCCTATAGTCGGCAGGGACCTCTGTCAGATGAGCCACAAGAGGCCTTCAAGGCAATTGCTAATGAGATTATGAAGATGAGCGAGGTCGATCAGCAGATGAGGAAGAGGGGGCAGTGGGATGCTTCGATTGATGTGGCAAATACGCAGCGGATGAAGGGGATTGTTGAGCACATGGGGTGGCCAACGAGATCTAAGGTGGGAAGTCCTGCTTCGAAGATGGCGTGGCAGCTTGTCCAGCATGCGGATCATGACCGTGCCTTTCAGCAGGCGTGCCTCGATCTCATGAAGGCGCAAGCGCCAGGCGAGGTGTCGCCAGTGAATATCGCGTATTTAGAGGATCGGGTGAGAGTGGCAGAGGGGCGTCCTCAGGTCTATGGCACGCAATTTTATAGCGATGAGGCAGGCAAGGTTGGCCCAAGGCCAATTGAAGATCCAGACCACGTTGATGAGCGAAGACAAGCGGTGGGTCTGCAGCCGCTCAGTGACTATGCGCGTGAGGTAGAGCAGTCTTACCAGGAGTACCACCCGAGCTAGTGCTGCACTTGTGCCTGCTTTCTTCTCCCGTGGTTCGGACGGCTTCCTCTTTAAATTCTTTAGTGGAGGTTTTCTGAACCTTTGCCATGTTGATCCCTTTCCTGATTTGTTAGAGTATATCTCAGCTTTGCTGACTCTATCAAACTTGGGCAGGGTCAAAGCTCTTTATCGCAGTTTTGGCAGATGCCTACCTCATAGTCTGGATCAATGTCCTCGTTCCACGGACCGTCACCATTTTCGTCGCCATACGTATACCAGCGCTCTACGGCATTCTATCGTTCCTTTTCGCTCCTCCCAGTAGGTTTCACCTGTGATGCTTACGCTTCTCTCAAAAGTCTGAGAATCTCCTTGTCTACGTCAGAGTGCTCTTGAGACCGTTATTATTTTCCCCTACGGTGAATACAACGATGCTGCTAAATGAGAACGCTAAGGGGTAAATGAGTTCAGAATACGCTCCAACTCTTGCAGGGGTGGCTTGTGAAGGACTTTTTGAGCTGCCTTAGTTGTTCTGGCATGTGGCTTCATACAAACCCCAAGAAGCGAAAAGATGGCTAGAGGATAGCATAGAAGGTGGCGCTTGTGAAACGAAGTTCAATTATTGAGCGAGGAATAAGGGGTGGCATGTGTTTCACAATGAGAACACACGCCGACGGCACCTTGTGCTCTGTCTCTTCCGCTACGGTTGATATAGGTGGCAAAAATGAGGTTAAAATCCAGGAGTCGAGTTAGCGTACCCGCAAAAGGACTATGCAACGCGAGCGCAATACATTGTATAATATTCAGGAGGGCCTGTAGCCCGTTACAACATCGAACTCGTCATAACGCAAAGGGTAGTGCGATAGTGAACACCCGCGCTACCCTTTCTACCACCATTAAGAGGCTGCACTGCAACCATGATAGAAGAAGTCACAAAGGACATATTTCGGATTTGTGTCCCCATTCCTTTTCCACTGCGCACCGTCAATATGCACGCCATCGTAGGCAAAGATGGGTGGGCCTTAATTGATACCGGCATGGGCGTCCCTGATGCCCGCGCGGCGTTTTCCGCCGGCCTGGAACGCGCCGGACTGACAATCAATACCTTGAAAGCCATCGTTCTGACCCACCATCATCCTGATCATGTCGGGCTTTCGGGCGAGCTGCACAAACAGAGCGGCGCGGCCATCTATATGCATCCAATCGATGAAGCAGGGGTGCAGATTCTGTGGAAAGGCACCATGCCACAGCGGTTCGGCAGCGTCTCGCAATTTTTTTCGCAGCATGGCATGCCGCCTACAACGCTCTGGTTCTCGCAGGTTGACCCCGAGCTTATGCGCTCCATCATCAGTGTTCCGCCGCACGAGGCTTTCACACTGGTTGAGGACGACCAGCATATCGACCTGGTGGGCGAAGATTATCGCGTGATCTGGGTGCCCGGACATTCCGATGGACAAATCTGCCTGTTGCGCGAGCGCGATGGCGTCTTCTTCGCCGCCGATCACGTTTTGCCGCGCATCACCCCAAATGTCGGACTCTATTCGCCACATGACCGGCAGAATCCCCTGGGAGACTATCTCAACTCGCTGGCAAAGGTGATGGAGCTGCCGGCAAGCATCGTGCTTCCCGGGCACGGCGAGCCGTTCAGCGACCTGGCCGGACGTGCCAGGGAGATTGTCGCCCATCACGAAGAGCGCGAAAAAGAGATTTTGGGCCTGCTGGATGGCAAACCACAACATGCATACCAGATCGCCATGCAGCTCTTCGGCAACCGTCTCAATAATAACGAGGCGCAGCGCATGGGCGTGGCCGAGGTGCTATCGCATCTTGAATATCTCCGCTATAACGGGCAGGTCGAGCAGCACAGGACTACTGATGGGTTAATTTTATACACCGCTGCCTGATAATGACTGTGCTAAAAATAGCAATTCATAACGAGGATGAACCCGCTTGAGGAGCAATTTTGCGCCTATATTACAGGGCTGAACCGGCTTCCCAGGCTGGTTCATCACGCGGATCAAGCTCTGAAGCAGCTTCATACCCTTGTATTTCTCAAAATCGCATGCTATACTCCTAATCGGCAGCGAATAGTAAAACCGCTCTACAGGCCCAACAATACTGTATTGGGATGAAAAGCGATGTGTTGATCGTTGTAAGGAGGATTTCGAAACATGGCAACAAACAAATCCGATGGTGGCTCGACAATTGTTGGTCGCCAGGAGCTAACCAGGCGTATTGCCTCAGAGGCGAAACTGACCCAGAAGCAGGCTTCCCAGGTGCTGGAAACGACCCTGGATACCATTCGCGAGGCACTCCAGAATGGCAATGAGGTTCGTTTAGTAGGCTTTGGTTCCTTCAAGGTCCGAACGAGCGCCGCCCGCAAGGGCGTCAATCCTCGTGACCGCCAGCCTATCGAGGTGCCGGCTAAGGAGCGCGTGCGTTTCTTCCCAGGTAAAGAGCTCTCGGAAGCTGTCGTCAAGAAGTAGGGGCGACCCTTGAGGTCGCCCCTTGGGTATCTCTTGTGATTGCCCACGGGGCGCCATTCGCGGATGCCCAATCAGGCATGGGTGCGGGCTGGAGAAGCGGCCCTCGTGGTCGCCAGTATGAAGATTGGAATAGCGGGGGAATTTCCTATTTCTTGCCCGCGCTTATGCAGGTCTTGTTGTATCTCGCTGCCACATACAACGACTTCTTGATACAGGAGTGAGGATGAGTGCCGGGCCAGCTGCTAATGGCCCGGGTGCTGTCCTCATTGTCTTTTTTGGTTACAAATCCGGGATGGATGCTACTTTGGAATCTCCTCATGCATTCTCCTCTTTCTGATGCACCTCTCCGGTCGATCTTTCTTGTCAGCTAGCTTTTCTCGCTCACCTGATTGCCTTCCAATTGAAGCTCATCCAACCGCTGCTCGCTCGTCCGCGCAAGAAAACGTCCACCCAGCACGATCCACAGCGGCAGCAGCACCAGCGAAGGCAGCAGTATGATAAAGGTCAAGGGCGCGAATGCAATAAATGAGTAGATGGCAAGGTCGAGCGCCAGCAGCAGGCCTATGATACGCATGGCCCCTTTTGTTTCCCAGGAGACCGATGCAATCCAGATCGCCGCAGAAATATGGCCGCCATAGCGCATTGAAAGATAGGTTGCCTGGGGAGCGCCGTTGAGCTGCATAATATCCGTCGCTATATCGATGACGAGCCAGCCATATCCTGCGTACTTCGCCCAGCGCGGTGCCGGAAGCGCCGCTATAACGGGAAACAAGAGCGCGTGTTCCGCGACCGCGAGCAGCGCCAGCAGTTCAGCCACAACCACAGAACTGCCGGTCGTCGCATTCCGAAGCGCGGGGATCAGATACGTTACCAGGTGAATGGCGAAAAGAATCGCTGCCGCATAGGCGATATAGGCGACTTTGTCTTGTTGAGATGATTTCGTTTCGTACATGAGTAGCTCGACTTTCCAGGATGCTTACCTTTTCTCGCACACCAACATTCTTGATGAAAGAAGCATACCTTCAGTGAGGAGAAAAAACATCCCTCTGCAGACCTGTTTTGGATAGGACTGGAGATGCGTCGGGAAAACTATAAATTGCAGGCTGGTGATTCCCTTAAGTTCCCAGGACGCGATGAACTCATGCAGGTTCAGGGTCGTCAGAGATTCTTCGCTGCGCTCAGAATGACAGGCCCCCGACAGACCGTGTCCTGTTCGGGGCCTGTCATTCTGAGCGCAGCGAAGAATCTCTAGCCCACTTTTGGATATTCACCAGATTGGGGATCATTGACGACATATCTCTTATCTGCTATCATTTCAATATCTACTGAAATATTGAAGACGGAAGCACAATGCGGATATCCTGCCCGAGAAGAGTGGCTCATGAAAGGATGAGGAATAATGGCCGATCAGGATGCGTATGGAGAGAGTTCGGAAGTCAGTTGGCCGCTGGATTCGACCAATGTTTATGGTACGCTGGTCAGACCGGCCGCCCCCGGGCCATTTCCTGCCGTGGTGATGGTGGCAGGCAGCGGCCCTACGGATCGGGATTGGAATTCGCCGCTTCTACCAGGCTCTAATGGCAGTGCGCGCCTGCTGGCGGAGGCATTAGCGCAGGCAGGTTTTGCCTCGCTGCGTTACGACAAACGGGTTTCCGGCCCCCATGCTCGCGAGAACCTGCCACTGCTGACCGGCAAGCTCAGCATGCAAAGCCATGTCGATGAACTGGCCGGGGCCGTATGTACACTGGCCCATCAGTCGTACGTGCGTTCTGACCGCGTCTTCGCGCTCGCTAACAGCGAGGGAACTCTGCACGCTCTGAACTACCAACTGCACAACCCCGCGATTCCGTTGGTGGGACTCGTACTCATCGGCCCGCCTGGACGAGCTGTTGGCACAGTGGCGCGGTCGCAATTGGCGGCGCAGGCGTCCAGCATTCCAGATGGAGATGCATTGCTGGCGCTCTATGATGCCGCTATCTCCCGCTTCCTGGCAGGAGAACCTACCAACCCTGATCCGGCGCTACCGGAGGGGGTTCAGATGCTGCTGCAAGGCCTGGAAAGTCCCGCCAACTTGCCATTTGCCCGCGAACTCTGGGTGGCCGATGCCGCTCCCCTGCTCAGGCAGGTTAACGTTCCTATGCTGGTCATCATTGGGAAGAAAGACATCCAGGTAGACTGGCAAGCCGATGGTGGGCCGCTCCAACGTGCCGCTGAGGGACGTAAAGATATAACTTTCCTCTTCCCTGAGAATGCGAATCACGTCCTCAAGCAAGAGCTGCGGCCCCGGTCGGAGTTGATAGCACCCGAGATAGTGGAGAGCTACAATGGTCCCAATACACACCTGGACCCGGAGGCGCTGACCGGCATTCTAGAGTGGCTGGCGGGCCACGTTTGACGCGGTTTAGTGCAGAGGCTTCTACTCCACCACCACATTCAATTCCCACCCGGTCTCCTCTTTGAATCGCCGCTGCACATCCGCAATTATCTCCATGCTCACCGCCCCCACGCAATTCACGCTCAACGTTGTGTTATGTTGAAATAGTTGAGGTTCGCCATTGATGGTTACACCTTCAGGCAACAGGCGGCGAACTGCCTCGATCAGCGCAAGGCGATGCACGATGGGATAGATGTACACTTTCCAACCGGTCTGAGCGGCCAGGCTTGCGAGTTGCTCCGCGTAGCGCTGCTTCGCCAACTCAGGGAAGTGGAAATGCGCCCATAAGATACCCTTGGAGGAATCAGCTCCAACACGATAGAAGGTAGGTTCGCTGCCGAATGTTTCCCTGACGAGCACCATCGCCTGCCCCTGGGGCATTCGTTCTGGCATCGTGTTGCCAGCTTTCCCCGCTTTTTGACCTTTCTGTCCAGGGGCAATCAATCGGAGTTGCCAGCCTGTCTCTTGCAAAAATTGCTGTTGCGCCTCTTCCATAGCTTCGGGGCTGGCGTTGCCAGTGTAATGGACACCGACCGCGTGCTGATCGAGGTAGAGCGAGGGTGTGCCAGAGCATTGCAATTCTGGAGGCAGCACGCGGCGTGCCATCTCGACCAGCGCCTCCTGGTTCGTCGTGGGATGCAGCCGCACCTGCCAGCCGGTCTGCGCCTCGAGCTGCTCGAAAACCCCCGCGTAACGGGTCGCCGCGACATCCGGGAACTGGAAACGCGGCACCAGCGTTATCGAGGCGATATCCAGGCCAACTTTCGTGAAACCGGGTAATCCTCCTAGCAATCGTTGAGCCACCTGGTGCGCCGTGTGCTGATCCACCGGCGCGCTGGCACGCGCCGGCAACATGGCCGTGCCGAATGTCATTGTAAGGGCGGGAGTGGACGAGGATACGGGGTGGGGGCCCTCGTTCAACTCACCGGATGCGGATGAGAGGATGGAACCTTTAAGGTCGCCCTCGCTCAATTCACCGCCAGCCTGGTCAGAACCCTTATAGCCGTCCTCACGAGGAAAAACGATATTGCCATTTATCTGCAATTCAAGCTGCCAGCCAGTCTCCTCGAAAAAGCCGGCGCGGGCCTGCGCAATCTCTGCCTCTGTTGCCTGGCCTCTACAATGCAGCAAGACTGCCCAGCGATCAAAGTAGAGCGAGGGCGTCGATTCTACAGTCAAGCTCGCCGGGAGATGGCGATAAGCGGCCTTGACCAGTTCCCCCTGGTGCGCGTTCGTCGCCAGCGTGATCGAGACACCGACTTCTTCCGCGGCAGCGGCCAGGGCGCCAGCATACTTTTCATAGGCCACCGCCGGAAAGTGGAAAGCAAGTGTGACCGCGCCTGTATCGGGGTCTACACTGCGCCGGTAGAGATCGGGAGGCGAGCCGATATATTGCTCAATGATGCTCAAAATCCAGTTCTGATCGGGGCGATCATAGACTTCCGGCTCTTCCAGCGTCTCACGCCACTCGGGAGCGAGGCTATAGAGCGTCAGTCCTTCGCCTTCGAAGACCGTGCGGCTCTGGGTGAAGAGCAGCGGGTACTTATGCAGGAGCTTTGCCACCGAAAGCCGGTCTTCGAGGGATTGCGATGAAAGGCCGGCCATTTCGCATAGCTCGCCCAGCGTATACATTGTATCCTCTTCGCACTGCCGCGCCAGTTCGTAAGCGGACAGATGGCGGCGAATACGCCGGCTCACCTTCACGAGCTCATTCAAGTAGGCTCCGGCGCCGGCACTCGATTCTTGCGCATCCTGCGGCGCGGGTCCCAGCACTTCGAGGATGGATGAGAACGGAAAGCGCGTGCGCTCCTGCGAGACGCCCCTGGGCAGGTAGACGCGCACGGCGGCGCCCGGTTCGATGGCGCGGCAGATGGTGGGTTTGGCGCTTTCGGGACTCAGCAGCAGCAAGAGCACGCTGCCTACGAGGTCGCCCAGAAAATCTTCGGGCGTCTCCTCGAACTGGCCGCGCACGCGATAGGCCTCTTCCAGCGCGTGCTGCCGCACGAAGTAGCGCTGCTCGTAGTCCTCCATAAAGGTATCGAGGATGCTGGCGGTCGCTTCCTCCGTCGCCTCACCGTACCAGATCAAGGCAAGTTCGCGAGCGGTGACGATACGCAGGGTGGGAACTGCTGTGACGGCCCGCCAGAGTTCCTCGATATGCGTATAGTCGAATGGCCTGCCCTTGCCAATGCCTGTTGGCAGTGGTGGAAGCGCAACAGTGGTCGATGAATCGGCCCTGGGCGCGATCAATCGGCCCCTACGGTCTTCGAGCGTCATGCCGTTGGTTGGTAGCAGCACTTCGGTTTCTGTGAGCAGGGTGCGCAAGGCGGCGCGAGCCTCGTCATCGCCATGCACGAGGGCGACCCGGCGCGGCTTGAGGGCCGCGGCATAGGCAGCCAGTTCTCCGCCGTCGGCATGCGCGCTCAGGCTGTACTTCGCGAAATGGCATTGTACCTGCACCTGCTGCCCGTTGAGTTCGAGATATGAGGACTTCGGATCGGAATCTGCCAGGTCGAGCAGGCGCTTGCCGGGCGATTCTTCGTCCTGGTAGCCGGTAATCAGAATCGAGGCATTGGGATTGGGAGCGAGCCGTGCGGCGTACCATGCGCTGGGGCCGCCGGTGAGCATACCACTGCTGGAAAGGATGCATGTCGGAGGCCCGGCAAGGATGCGCTCGCGGTCGCGGTCGTCGCGCACGAAGGAGACATTCGGGCCTGTGAAAGGCAGGTAGCCCTTGCGAATTTGCCTCTGCAGGCGCGGCGTCAGAGCCTCAGGCAGCAGCAAATAGGTGGAGCAGACGCGGCGTACCAGGCCATCTACATAGATGGGGAAGGATGGTATCTGGCCCTTTTCCTGTGCCTCCTGTAAGATCAACAAAATTTCCTGGCCCCTGCCGAGTCCAAAGCAGGGGATAAGCGTGTGACCGCCATTGGCCAGACCGGCGGCAACCGCCTGGGCGAGCCGCTGCTCCTCGGCCTGGCGATTGGGATGCAACCGCGAACCATAGGTTGATTCCAGCACCAGCAGGTCAGGACGCTCAATGGGCGGGGGCACCGCGCCAGGTACCGTGCGCTGCGGCGTGCTGCTGATATCGCCTGAGACGACTATCGAGCCATCGGATGCGCTAAAGCCCAGGCTTACGGCCCCGGCGATATGCCCGGCGCGGCTGGCGCAAATAGTGATGCCGGGGAGTAGCGGCAAAGTGAAAGGTTCGCCGACCGCCAGGGGACGCACCCGTGCCAGCATATCGGAAACGAGCGTCCCCGGGTACAGAGGCAATTCCATTTCTTCTACTGCCCGGCGCGTCATCACCTTCAGCGCATCGGCAAGCATGACTTCCATCAGTAAAGCGGTCGCGCGCGAGGCAAAGATGGGAGCGGCGGGGAAGGCCTGGTGCAGCAGGGGCAGCGCGCCAATATGGTCCGCGTGGGCGTGCGTGACGAAAATGGCCCGTACATCCTTGCCCTCGAGCAGGGCAAGGTCGGGCAGAGGATCTGCCTTCTTATCCACGCGCACGCCCGCGTCAACTACAATCCATTGATCCGCGATCTCTATGGCAAGGCAGCTCGCGCCTACACCGCTGGCACCGCCTGCGAAAATCACCTGCATTGTCTTTTCACACCATAAATTTCTCTATAACATTCACCACATCTTCTACCACAAACGGCTTGAAGAGGATTGCGTCTGCATGAAGGGATTGAGCCTCGTCCAGTCTATCCATTGCCGTCATCATCACAATGATGTGCCGATTGCGCACCTGCGGTTCGGCATCCAGGATTGCGCACACCTCTTTGCCGCTCAATCCCGGCATCATCAGGTCGAGGAAGACCAGGAAATTTCCGTCGCCGCGCAGGATATGCAGCGCCTCAATGCCGCTGCGCACAACCTGGATGGGATAGCCCTCGAAATCAAGCATATCTATCATCATATCACGAATCACCGGATCATCATCCACCACCAGAACCTTAGTTGGTTTCGCCTGCTGGCTCATCTTCCTCATCCTTCTCAGTCGTATCGATGGGCGCATCAATACGCGGGAGATAGAAACTAAAGACCGATCCGCGCTGTGGGATGCTTTGCTCAAGCCATAATTTGCCGCCCATGGCCTCGATATAGTGGCGGCAGATATAGAGGCCCAGACCTGAGCCACGCACCGGAGTCGTCAGCGAACGAGTGGCGCGCACGAACTTCTCAAAAATGCGCTGCTGATCTTCCGGGGGAATGCCTTCTCCCTCGTCGATCACGCGTACCTGAACGACCGGCGGGTCTTCTCCACCGGCCAATTGCGTGTAGTCAACCTGGTCTTCGGGGAGTTGCAACTGCGATAGCGTGGTAGCGCGAGCCGCGATGATGATGCGACCGCTGGGCGGGGAATATTTGGCCGCGTTATCGAGCAAGTTTGTTATCACCTGGCGCAGGAGCAATGCATCACAGTTCACCCACAGGTCGCGTGCTATCTGTACGATGATCTGCTGCTCGATATTGATGCTGAGCATGGTCGTCGCCACCTCGGCTGCCGCCAGCACCTGGACAGGGCTAAGCTGCAAATCGTGCTTTTTTTCCAGCGCGCCCATCTTCGCGGCCTCGGTCATATTGGCTACCAGGTCGATTAATTGTTGTGTCGAGCCGGCGATTTTCGAGGCGTAACGCTGCACTTGCTGCGCAGTGATGCGCCCGCTCTGGCGCTTCAATAATGAGGCATAGCCGCTGATAGCGCTCAGCGGTGTGCGCAATTCATGCGAGGCCGTCACAATGAATTCGTCCTTGAGCCTGTCCAGGCGCTGCAATTCCGCGTAGGCTAGTTGAATCTTCTCGAAAAGCTGCGCGTTGCGTATCGCGCTGGCCGCCTGGGCCGAGATAGCCAGCAGCACGCCCACCTCTTCCGGGCGGAATACGCGTTTGAGGCCCGGCGTATGCACCGCCAGGATGCCGACTATTTCGGTCTGGTAGCGCACAGGTAGCATCAACATCTTTTCGATCTTCGTTTCATGCAGGAAAATCGCACCGCCCTCGCCACTGACCTGAGAAATTTCCTCGACCTTGTCCGCATCGAGATAGAAAAATGATTCGGCCTCAACCTGTTGTTCAAGTATCGAACCTTTGAACGGCAGGCGAATCATCTCTATCAGATCATCCTGCTTTTCTTTGCCCGGTGTCCAGGAAGGATCGCCTCGCCGCGTCGCTTTGTTCCACTCGCCTGTCGCATCGTAGATGGCCTGCGCGATGAGTTCGCTCTGGTCATCGGACAGCTGGAAGAACGTACACATCTCGGCCTGCACCAGCGTCGCTACCGTTTCGACGAACTTACGCAGCAATTCGGTCAAGTTCAGAACGGTGCTGATTGCCAGCAGCGCGCTGTTCATGGCGGCCAGCGACTCCTCGCGCTGCCTGGCTTTGTGCAGTGATTGGCGTGATTTCTCGTAGAGCCTGGCGTTCTCGATGCTGACCGTGGCGATTTGCAGCATGGTTTCCAGCACCAGCACTTCCTCGCTGCTATAGCCATGCGGGCGGTCGCTGGTAATACACAGCGAGCCAACCACGCGTGTAAACATCTTCATCGGCAAGAGCAGAAAGCTCTCCGCCTTCGTCTGGTCTCCCCACGCGCCTTTCAGCAGTTCCTCATATTCACCGTAGCCACCATGCTCGGTATCCTCTAGCGTCATCTGCACGGTTTTTTTCTCGACCTGCATGAGACGCCACCACACGGGACGATCCCCGGCATGGGCCACCTGGGGATTATCAAGGATGCCGGCAATGCGTTTTCCCTTGTCGACGGCCAGTATGTCGTAAATTCCGCGCGTGTCGCGATCATAGAGGGTGAGCAACATCGAGGAGACATCGACGACACCGGTGACGAAGCGGTAAACCTCTTCAACCAGGTCGGTGAGACTGACCCCTGTGGGAAAAGCCATGCTGATTTGTTGCAGCTTTTGCATATAATCCCTGCTATGCATATGCAAGCGCTGCAAGGTGGTATTTTGAAGGTAGAGCGCGATACGCTCCGCGAATAGCAATGATTCCTGGCGGTGCTTTTGCTGGAATACCAGGCCGGGCGAGGATAAATAGAGAATGACCACTCCCAGCATGTCCGGTCCATTCTTTTTATCAAGTGGACCACCGCCCATGAGCGGCGCGAGCGCAGGTTCTTGAACAGGCACGCTCAGATAATAGTTAGGGATGATATCCGACTGAAAATGCGCCTTAGGCTCGGCATAAAGAGAGGCCAGGTAGTCTTGATGGCGTACAATGATCGGCTCGTTTCTACGCCACGTATAGCCGATCAAATCCACCCCATAAGGATAGGCTGCGCCGGGGGGAAAGAGGTCCTTCGCCTGCGCTGCTGATACCGTTTCTACATCGTCAAATGGCGATGTGCCATGTTCCAACGGCTGCGAGCTCCGCCTGAGCCGCTGGATAGCCGACGCGGATGGATCTCCGAGTTCGCCGGTAGTATGGGCGAGAGGGCCGGTCGAAGTTGCTGCTTCCGCGCGCAAGTTCGCGCGCATAAAGGGCTGCCTGGAATGGTTTGTAGTGAGGCGCACGTGCAGGCGCACGACCATCTGGCCGATAAACTCATCATAGAGCGCAATCACAGCCCCATTGGCTCCAAACTGCCGCATCATCTGCTGTAAGAGCGTCTTGAGCAGCGACAACGGGTATTGCTCTTCAGCTTGTGGTTCAGGCTCGCCCCAGACAGCTGTTGACATATTTTTCTCTCATCTCTCCCGGCGCTCATTCATCTTGCCCATTGTCCATGCCGGGGAGCGCAATCAGCGCTTCAGACTCAAGCAAGATGAAAGGGATGGTAGGCTCTTGCACGCGCTGGCGCAAAACGATATAAGTTGCACCAAAAACGCTTCGATGTACTCTAGCATATCATAGCAGTGAGTACGATTCAACCTTTATGATGCCGGTGACATATGTGATATCATGAACCGCAAAAGGCGAGAGGGGTAGGATAAGTGGATATTCCAAGGAGAGAAAGGACGCATGTCCGCGATTATATTCGATAGCAAACCGCTTGCTGAGCGCATGACAGAGGAATTACAGGGCGAGGCCGCCGGGTTTCGTAAGCGGCGGGGACGTGCAGCGCAATTGAAACAAATTATTGTGGGGCACGATGGGGCGGCGGAAGTCTATAGCCGCCAGCTGGCACGAGCCTGTCGCACCATAGGCCTGAATTGTGAGACACTGGCTTTCCCTTTCGAGATGAAGGAGCAAGACCTGCGTTCCCAGGTTGCGGCGCTCAATAGTGATATGAATACAGACGGGGTTGTGCTACTGCTTCCGCTGCCGTCGCATATACGCCAGCGCGTGGTCACCGATGTACTCAGTCCCGAGAAGGATGTTGATGGGCTGGGGTCGCGCAATGCCGGCAACCTGCTGCTCGGCTTTCCCAGCTTCATCCCCTCGACAGCTGACGTGATTCTCACCGTTTTGAAGCACGAGGGCATTCCGACGGCCGGACGAAACGCGGTGGTTGTCGGACGCAGCAATATCGGCGGCAAACCGACCGCGCTGGTGTTGATGCGCAACGATGCGACCGTTACTATCTGCCATTCGCATACGCGGGACCTGGCCGAAATTACGCGCAACGCCGATATCCTGGTCGTGAGTATTGGGCGACCGGCCAGCATCAGCGCCGATATGGTGAAGCCCGGCGCGGTCGTATTCGACGCGGGCATCAACCCTATCGACGGCAGAGTTGTCGGGGATATCGACTTCGAGCGGGTCAAAGAAGTGGCCTCGTTTTTGACACCCGTGCCTGGTGGTCTCGGCCCCCTGACCCATTTGATGCTGATCCGGCACACACTGCTTGGGCCTGTGTAGGCGTAGCGGCCCCGGCCAGCGTTTAATCCCCCGCGATGGCGTACCTTTGCGATCGCGCCGGTTGTTTTGCTGCGCCGGCAGTGCTGCATGCCTGGACAAACGCCTCGAAGAGATGAGCGCAGGCTTCCACTTCCCCGTAAATCTCTTCGGGATGGCACTGCAAGGCCATCATGAAACGATAGCCGGGAATTTCCAGCGATTCGGGAACGCCATCTTTAGCATACCCGCTGATGCGCACATTCTTACCAGGATTTTTGACGCCCTGGTGATGCAGGCTATTGGCCCAGAATTCGCGCGTGCCCAGCACATCTTCCATGAGGCTACCCGGCTCGACAAAAACGCGATGAGTAAGATAATTGCGTGGCAAATCGCGATTACAATGAGTGATATCGCTGGGATGCTGTTCGGATAAGTCCTGGTAGAGGCTGCCACCGGCGGCCACGTTCAAAAGCTGCATGCCGCGGCAGATGCCGAGTGTGGGAATATCTTCCTGCAGCGCCCAGGAAGCCAGAGTCAATTCGATTTCATCGAGTTTAGAATCCAACATTTCAAGTTTTGTATGTGGCTCTTCTCCATAGCGGTACGGCTCTACGTCCCCACCGCCTGAAAACAACAGGCCATCCAGTCGCGGCAGAAGTGAATCCAGCGCCTGGGGGTCATCGAGCAGGGGAATGAGTACGGGAATGGCGCCGGCATGCTCCAACGCATGGGCATAGGTCCGGTTGTTGCAATAGACAGGTCTTCTACTTCCCGCACGATAATCTGAGTGGCAAGGTATGCCAATAAGCGGACGCATTCCGAAAACTCCTCTAAAAAATTTTTACTATAAAAACCGTGTGTACCCGTAAAAAATAAATAAGAAAAGCGGAACGCCGATCCGATGCGCTCCGCTAAAAGTAATGGCGAGATTAGGAAACGAAACGCATTCCCCCGCGTTCAAATAAAACTTTCAATCCCCGCCGGGATCCCCAAGGCCACTTATCCATCTCCAGTTCTGGCTGGAGCCACATGATTATACATATGAGACGTAGGAAAAAATGCTTTCGTTTCACAATGTTGCTCTCATTGGGAGTATTACACGGTCCTATGTGTTTATGATACGCCTGGGTGTCAAGCGTTGCGGCGCGCTGTATCTAGTCAGCCTCTCCTATCCATGATACAATACTCCCAACTACCAGACTACGGAAACGGACTCGCACTGCTGAAAGATGCTAGATATCATCATCACGCTGGCGGAAGCATTTAACGCCCAGCATAAACAACTCTATATGGTGGGTGGAACGGTGCGCGATGTGCTACTGCATCGCGGGCAATCGAACGATGCCGACCTGGCAACCGACGCGCATCCCAAAGAGATTCAGCGCATCGTCGCTCCGACGAAGCCCAACGCGGTTGTCCTGGTGGGTGAGCGCTTCGGAACCGTCCGCCTGCACTATGGCAGTGATATCATCGAGATTACCACGTTCCGCAGCGAGCGCTACAATCCCGAATCGCGCAAGCCGGAAGTCTGCTTCGGCACCAGCCTCGAAGACGACCTGCGGCGACGCGATTTCACCATCAATGCCATGGCACGCCATCCCCTGACCGGACAAATCTTTGATCCATTCGGCGGGCGGCAAGACCTGGATGCGCACATCCTGCGCGCCGTTGGCGGCGAGCCGGACAAACGCTTCGACGAGGACCCTTTGCGTTTATTACGTGCCGTGCGTTTTGCCTCGCAGCTCGACTTCACGATTGAACCGGAGACGAAACGCTCCATTGTGCGACAGGCTCCCAAGCTGCAAAAGATATCGCGCGAGCGTATTCGCGACGAGATGAACAAGCTGCTGCTATCCGATCACCCGGCGAAAGGGCTGGATTTGCTCGTGGAACTGGGCTTGATGGAGTGGATTATACCTGAAGTGCTGGACCTACGTGGAGTCAGCCAGCAGCCCACGCCGCTCTCGCGTACAGCCATCCATACAAAAGATGTGTACGCGCATGTCCTGCGCGTGGTCGAACGCTCGTCGCCGCGCCTGGTCACGCGTTGGAGCGCGCTGCTGCACGATATCGCCAAACCGCGCACGCGAACGGTCGAGGATGGCAAGATACACTTCTTCGGGCACGAGGATACCGGTGCGCACATGGCGCGCGATATCCTGAAACGCCTGCACTTTGATCGTGATTTTATCGAAAGTGTCTCGCGCATCGTCCGCCTGCACATGCGCGCGAACGCCTACACGCCTGAATGGACGGATGGAGCCGTTCGTCGCCTGATGCTGGAAGTCGGTGATGACCTGCCCGACCTGCTCGATCTCTCGCGCGCGGATATTACAAGCTATCGCCGCGAGAAGGTCTTGCTCGCCGATGCGCGCGTCACCGAACTGGCTGAGCGCTGCCAGCGCCTGAAGGAAGAGGCCGAACTGGTGCCGCTGAAAAGTCCGCTCGATGGCAACGAATTAATGCAGCTCTTCGGTCGCGGGCCCGGTCCCTGGCTGCGGCCAATCAAAGAGCACCTGCTCGGCCTCGTCATAGATGGCGCGCTGGCGCCGGACGACAAAGAGACGGCGGCAAAGATCGCGCAATCGCTTTTAGACCAGGAAGAAGGCCGCGATGCATAGTTTCAATCCCAAACGGGTACGGGTCCCGCTGCCCCTGGCCGGGAAAAGTATAGCAAGAAACCCGAAAAGGCCAGGTGGGGATGCAACAGGACCATCTATCAAGGGAGCCTGATATCAACGAAAAAGAGGGAAAGAGCATGCCCAAAGTGAATAAACCCGGATCGCAGAAATCGGGAACCAATAGTAATATGCCAAAAGAGACTGATACAAATAAAAAACCTGCAAACCAGCAATCCCAGGCGCAGTCTCCCGCGCCTATCAACCCCGCGGCCCAATCATCCGGCTCTAAGGCCGTCACGAATAAATCCCGGTCGGGTGGGAAGAATCGCAAGCCGGCGATTGGGGGCACGGCGGTAGCCGGCGCGAAATCGACGCAGCCCAAAGAAGTCAAACCCGGAACCCCCGCCAACCAGCAGGCGGAAAGCTATAACCGCGAGATGCGCCGTCGCATGCAGCACATGGGCACGGGTCCATACAGTCAAAACCCGGCAGAGACATTACGCGAAAGAAGGCAGAAGCGCCAGGAAGAAAAGAAAAAGCGCCAGGAACAGGTGAAAAAAGAGGTCGTGACCCGCGGACCGAGTACGAATGTGCGGCTTGGTCGCAGGAACGCCTACTTTTTGATCGGCACCGCGGCCGTGATTGTACTGATCATTATTATAGCGATTATTGTTCGCCACCCGTTTTAAGGTGAGCGACTGGCACTCGCGTGGCTTGAGAAGACCTGTAGTGGTACCCCTGGCGGGTACCACTACAGGTCTTCCCATTACATCCACCTTGAGTGAGGAGTAGGATGCGTTTGTTGCCCAAGCCGGTCTTCTGCTTGAGGACTAAAGGCTATGACATTACCATTTGCCTGTTGTGTAGAAACAGGGCTGGCAAGTAAAGTATATCCCTGATCTCTCTATTGACGATATCGAGTCCATAAGGCCATAACCGTTCGCGGATACTATTGATGCGCTTCGACAGTGAGCGACGTGGATTGCTGTGAAGTTGTTGGAAACAGAGCGCCAGGTCTGTGAAAGGAACGAACGGCTGGCCATCCTGTGCATACTGGAGAAGGAGCATCAGTAAAGCGTAATCCGTGCGAGAAAATATGTTTACCCCACCATCAATAACGATGGTGCGCGTCTCGTCACAGTGTTGAAGAACATGTCCGGGAATGTGTGGACCGGAGGCGAGCATTTGGCGAGAAAAGTTCATCCCTGCTCTCTTTCTGTGCATCGTTCACAAAATGCAATGGTGGAGCGTCCACCTCTACAAAATATGGCTTATGGAATCATTCATATGAGCAGCATACGAGAACGCGCTACGAGAGATTGCACAAAAAACTTCGCCTGAACTGATCCCCCTGATCAAAGCACCGGGTAGCCATGTAAAAGTAGGCACCTGAAAGTACCGGCATACCTCAACTTTTATTATTGTACCATATGATTTTCGATTTGTACATCATATTTGCCCCGTTTTTATGACAGGGGCTAATTTGATGGACAGTAGATGCACAATCAATGATTTCCGATTTTCCGGGAACTTCTTTCCCCAAAATCGGAAACTTTCTTCCTAAAAACTGGAAACAAGATCCCCAATCAACCGGAAACAGTTCATCCCTTTTTTCCCCGCTGAGCCGGTATACTTGAGATCGAGAGCTTCAACTAACTAGCTATACTGCTTGTATCGCAGGCAGCATCATGCCATAGGGATGAGTTCGAAGCACATATTTCACCTGCATGCAGGCCAATTTAGAGAGGCTGCACAAGCAAAGGAGTGTGACCTATGTCCCCTGATCGCTCGCATGGGCATCGTCTTCCCGACCAATCAAAGCCTATCCCTCCTCCATTGCGAAGGCATGCATCCTGGTGCATCGATCACTTCCTCTTCTCAGTCTTCCTGTGCCTGCTGCTCGTGGCACAAATTCCAGGCAATTGGAGTTTCCTGGTAACACCAGCATACGCTGAGAGCCAGGGAACGCGCCCCAGCGCACCCGCCAGTATGACCTTTCAGAAATTTTTACACGAAGGACACCAGGACAAGGTGTACCATGGCCCGTTAATTCGGCCCCAACATGTTCCGCCGCCTCCTGGGCCAACGCATGGGCAAACTCATACGGCAGACTATGCTCACCGGCCTCCTAGCGCCGAACCCGCCACAATGAAGCCCATGAACGCACCTTTGACGGCAGCTTTCCTGTCTGGTCAGAAAGCTACTCCGGCGCTCGATCTACTGAGCAGCGATGGCCGCCTGGAAGTACAGCTTCAGCCGGGGTCACTGGACCTTTCACATGCAACGGTACCTGGTGGCAAGCCGCCTGCCGGAACCCTCACGCTGCGCGTCAGCCAACTCTATGGGCACTATGCCTCGGCCTTCAATGAACTGGGCACGTACCAGGTGCAGCTTGGTGATAGTCAAGGACGGGTTGTGAGCGGCGTCCGGCTTCATACGCCGCTCATCCTCATCTATCATTACCAACCGTCCGAGGTGGCCGCTCTTAGCCTGGACCCCGCGCACCTGTTTATGACCTGGCCCATTCTCATTGCCACAGCCACTAAAGCCCATAAGCCTACTACCGGACTGATTATTGCTTTGCAGAATAATGCCGCTGCTCACACATTAACGGCTAGTAGCGGCGTCTTCGATCCCAGCCCGTTTACGATGGGGGATGGCGAATCGCCCAACCAGGGTCCTCCTCCCCTGCACCTGGCATCAGTGCAAGGGAACGCCGGGCAGCTGACCTACAGTTATCCTTTGCAGGTAGCTCCCGGTACAGGAGGGTTCGCACCGCAACTCACGCTCAGTTACTCCAGCAGCGACCCGAACGAACGGCATAGCGCGACCTCTCCGGCCAACGATGTCGGCGATGGATGGTCACTCTCACTTGGCTCCATCAGCGCCGATACCTATCCTAACACGGGTACGACCTGGTATTTTCTCGGTGGTGTGGCAAACGTCGCGGACCGGCTCATTCCCAATGGCTCGCTTTACGATACGGAACACCTTTCCTATCTGCGCATTCAACAGGAGACCAGCAGCCAGACGGGTCAACCCTGCTTCCAGGTGTGGGATAAGTCCGGCACGTACTACGAATTGGGCTGCACCTCCGACTCCCTACAATATTGGAACGATAGCAATGGGCGCCATAATTACCGTTGGGATGTCAATAAGATCATCGCGCCCAACGAGGGACCCAATGCCGGAACCTACAAGATGCTCACCGTTTCCTACTTGCAAGATGTCGTCACCTCGGGCGGCTATACCAGTATTCGTGATGCTGTCATGAAGCAGATTGTCTATGGCGCCGGCAACTCCAATGTGGTCACCAACGTTGCCGGAACCGTTGATTTTACGTACAAAGCTCCTTTCAACTCGGCGCCGTGGGCCAGCGCGTATGGTACGAACTACAATTGCAGCAGCGGCCCTCCGATCAACACCACCTTGCGCTGTGACGACCCGGTGCAGATGCCGGGCAGTGGCAAATTTCCCGTACCCACGGTGATGAGTACCTTCTCTTTACAGACCGTCACCAGCTACGTTGGCTCGGATAGCACCTACAAGGATTACAGTTACAGCTTTTCCTACACCGATAATCCGTTTCAGTCCTGCAACGACCCGGTTACGCTGCTGCCCGGTTATTGCGCGCGCGAACACCTGCTGATGAGCATCACCCCAACCGTCTACCAGAACAATACCGCGCACGCGCTGCCACAGGTCATCTTTGGCTATACTAATCCTTTGCAGAATACCTACTATGACAGCACGCACCAGGTGGGCAGCCCATCGTAGCAATTTTCCAACCAGACCTGGTGGCAGTATCTCAACTTCTATCGCGACGTCAACACCGGTGTCGGCGGACAAATTACCTACGCGACTGCCTACAACAACGCGCATGGGACGCCCAATGGCGTCGACCAGCACGGCAATCCCGATGATCGCTACGATCCAGTCTACTGCACCACCCATACCGATTGTACCGGCAACTACGCTCACCCGGACGATAACGCCTGGGCCGAACAGGTCGTAACACAGATCACCGCCTGGAGCCAGGATAGCAGCAGTTCTTCACTGCAGCGAGCCACCACCAGTTACAGCTATCGCCTGGCCAAGACGGGGACCTGGGATGGCAAAACCACCTGGTGTTATCCTGCCGGCTCCGATCAGGACTGTGTGGGTGACAACTGGTTGCCTCCGGGGGATACGGACTGGGCCGACTACTTTCACGACGAATACCAGGGCTTTAACCAGGTCTACATCACCAGCCCGGCCAACGACCTGACCGTCGACTCTTACTACAGTACTGAGGGCTGGAAAACACCAGGCTCTGACTACCAGAACTTTGAGGGAGCCAGCCTCTATGAAGAGGACGTGTACAGTGGCAATAGTCCAACGACCACTGCTCTGCTCAGTACCACCACCTATACCTATGCCAACAACTCCAATGCCTGTCGCAGCACGAGCCAGACCTATCCGGCCTGCGAAACCGTCCTGGTCTCCAGCAAAACGACGCAGTATGAACGAACCGGCAGCAGTTCGGCGCCCTGGGTGCAAAACGCCTACACCTACGATGACTACAACAATGGCCTGCAAAGCGGTCACGTGTATCACAATCTCACACAGGAAATTGTGACGAGTTCTAACGCGCCCACCCTGACGAAAAAGTGGAGCTATACGACCAATGACCAGGTGGTGGGACAGTGGACCTATTACACGGTGGACAAGGTCACGCACAGCGAGATCGATGACAATACCGGCCACGTGTGGCAGTGCCAGGATACCACCTATGACGAGGGCGCTCCTTCGGGAACACAGACACCGTCGGCAGGTTGGGCGACGACGGTGAAGACGTATACGACCTGCGGCAATAGTGGCACCGCTATTACAAACTATATGAGTTATGATGCCTATGGGAATCTAGTAGCTGCCGTTGATGGTGTTGCTTCAGCTAACAGCGGTCTTTACACCACTAATGGCTGTACGTTGTCTACTAGCCCAGCTATTTTAAGCTATGGTTGGGGCAAGACAAGCTACACCGATTGTACAACGTATGACAGCGCCTATAACACGCTGCCTATCACGCAAACCAATGCGCTTGGCCAGCAGAGCAGCATTGGCTACGACAACACACAGGGGAAGTTACCGACCAGCACGACTGATATCAATGGACAGGTAACAAATACGTCCTATAGCTACGATAGCAGCGGCAACCAGACGGTGCAGGTCAAGAAGCCATTGGAAGGCAACGGCTATACCACACAGTCCAAGACTAACACCAGTTGCGCCTGGAACAGTACGCTGCCCTGCTTCGAGATTGATACCAATGCTTCTCAATATAGTGGAGCTATCGCGCGTACCTTCTATGATAGTCTGGGCCGCGAGGTCGAGACGCGCACCCCAGGACCCATCTCTGGCGACGATACCATCGTGATGACCGTCTACAATGACCAGGCTCATACCGTCTGGCAGAGCGTACCATTCGAAGTAGCCAGCGGCACTAGCTGGCTTGATCCCAACGGTGCCAAAGATATCAACAATGTGGCTCCTGGTGGCACAGTTACCTTCTACGATGCCCTCAATCGGCCACTTGCGGTGCAGGATCCGCTCTATGGCACTGGAACTGATCAGATTAGCTGCTCGCAGGTGCTTTCAGGGACGTATACTGCCTGTACCAACTATATTCTGAGCAGTCCGCATGGCTCTTCTACAATCTATACCACTACCCAGGTAGTTGATCCCAACAAGCATGTGATGGCCAGCTATAGTGATGCCTTGGGACGCACGCTTTACGTAGAGGAAGACCGTGGCCAGTATGGAGGCAGCCTCACAGTCAACGAACAGAAGAGCATTCAGTATACTGTTCTGAATGAATCCACCTCGGTGACCACCACCGACCTTGCCCCACAATCCGGGCAGAGTATTACCAGCGTCACAACCAGCGCTCAATATGACGACATGGGACGCATGACCCAACTGGTCGATCCTGATGCCGGGACGCATGTGTATACTTACGACCCCGATGGACATATGCTCTCCGATGTCGTCGGTGCGCACACGCTGGGCTATAACGATGACTTGTTGGAGCGCGTGGGCTGTATCCAGGATGGTATCCCTACCATCAACGCGACCGGAGCCTGCACCAATGGCACGCATCCCTACGTCCAGAACACCTATGATACGACCTTTATCGGCCAGCAAGGCAGCACCGACTTCCCCAAGGGACACCTGACCCAGAGCATTGCCACCACCTATTACCCGGAGGGAACCTCGGCCACCGCAACCGAGCAGATGCAGTACGACAAGCGCGGGCGGCAAATCACCGAATATCTCTCGTTCAGCCTACCGGGCAGTTGGGGCGTGAGTAGTCCCTTGCCCACTTACCAACTGGCGACTAGCTACAACGATGCCGACCAGGTGACCACCACGACCACCAGCACTAATCCGGCAGGACAGGGTTATACCACGACGCAGGTCTACGACGCGAACATGGGTGCGTTGACCGGACTGAGCAATAATGGCAATAACACCGCGAACCTGGCGACGATTGGCTACAATGCACGCGCCGGAATCGATACGATCTATTTCAAGACCAGTACCGGCTCATCGCTTGCCACTGAACAATTTGGCTATGACGCCAATCTGCGTACCACCAGCACGACGACCACCTGGCAAGGCGGCAGTGGCCAGAGTGGCACGATTCTCTCGCAGGGGGTCAGCTACGATGCGGCCAGCAATGTCATCAGTCTTTCGACAACGCAGGCCAGTGTTCCTGGGTACAGTAATTCCGGGGGCAGTGAAACGGAGAACTTTTGTTACGACGAACAGAATCGGCTCGTGTGGGCCG
This sequence comes from Ktedonobacteraceae bacterium, assembly GCA_035653615.1. Lineage (NCBI taxonomy): Bacteria > Bacillati > Chloroflexota > Ktedonobacteria > Ktedonobacterales > Ktedonobacteraceae > Ktedonobacteraceae bacterium. The sequence continues at coordinate 27,372 of DASRBN010000034.1, forward strand.
GCAATAGCGGCACGCAGCCGTCGCCGGGCAATGGCACCTGTGGAAGCGGCACGCTGGGCAATAGCCTGAATGGGACCGGTTACAGCAGTAACTATGTCTACACCCACCTGGGCCAGTTGTGGCAAGGTCCCTTGAGTGGCGGCAGCACGCAGTACCAGTATCTCTATTGCAACAGCAACGCGCCGCATCAATTAACCGGCCTCTACAGCCTGGGTGCCACCTGTTCCAACAAGGGTACGGCCTCGTACAGCAGTAGTTACGATGCCTGGGGCAATGTCACGAGCCGCTATTTTAGTGGCACGACGGGTACGCTCTCCTACGATAACCTCAACCACTTTGTCGAGTGGAACGTCAGCAGCACTAACCAGGAATGGTACGTCTACGACGCGGCAGGCAATCGCGTCTTGCGGCGCTCGACCAACGGCAGCAGCACGTCCCTGATCGTCTACGCCTTTGGCCTGGAGGAACACAACTACAGCAGTAGCGGCACTAATCAATGGAACATCTATTACTACAGCCTGGGTGGGCGCTTGATCGGGGAAATGAATGCCAACAACACCTATTTCCTGCTCACCGATGCATTAGGCAGTATCCTTTCAAGCATCAGTTGGTCGGCAGGAGGCGCCTCGGTGCAGGGTAACCAGGTCTTTGGTCCCTATGGCAAAGCGCGCGATTATCAGGGCAACATCAGCACGGCCAAAGGCTACACCGGGCAGTACAATGATGGCTTGACCGGGTTGGATTACTACAACGCCCGTTATTATGACCCGGTGGTCGGCGTGTTCCTCTCGGCGGACAAGGTGCAGGGCAATGTACAGGGCATGAATCCGTATGGGTATGTGGGAGGTAACCCGGAGACAAGGAACGATCCAACGGGACACGATGGCGATCCTGGTGGAATTATGCAGGTATTCCAAAACCCCTGGTTCTGGGCTGCCACTGCTGTCATGGTGAGTCTCGCAGGAGCGGCTGCCTGGTTCCTTATTGGGGGATCGATTGCTCTTATGCAGGCTCCACCACAAGCACAAGAGTCTGGGTCTTCGCCAAACAGCCCGCATCCAGCAGCAGCACCAACGCCCACAGATTCTCCAACACCGGAAGCTACTCCTAGTACGGATACAAGTGGCGCTGGCGCCACTACAAGAAGCGGTTGTGGAAATGGTAGTCTAACAATTTTACCTCATCTCGATGAGGGAACATATAGTGCTGATGAGCTAGCAGCTGCATATTACGTAGCCGGCATCTATAGTGGTACTGATGATAAAGTGATACTGAGACCAGCTACAGGGAAAGGGAAAACGTCTGACTTAGTTGTCAACGGAAAAACCTACGATATTTACACCCCGAAAACCAATGACGTAGGAAGTATCGTAAGTACAATATTACGAAAGAACAGCCAAACAACTGGCATCGTGCTTAACTTGAGCCGTACGAGTGTAACGCGGTCGGATCTAGGAAATCTCATGTATCGGGTTATTCGGGCTGCTGAAGTTCAGGGCGTTACGTTAAATATTGACGATGTCATCGTCATGGATGGATATCATGATGAGAACGATCATTATTATAATGACCGCTGTTGAAAGTGATCCAAGGCGACTAAAGCGACTTCTGAAATCAGAACAGGAGAAGATTATTCTTGAGGAATGACCAGCAGCAGCAGTGGTATACTTTCAGCAATCCCAATTACTACAGTCTACTTCAAATTCTAGTAAGCAGAACACGAAAGGAGAGCCGGATGTCGAAATTGAAGTGTATTTGTGGCCATAATATTGTTGATCAGACCGATTTTCTATCCTATAAAGCTGAGTATTTTTCAGATGAGGATAATGAGCTGTATTATGGAAAGCTCACCAGCTTTCTCGAGAAACTGGTAAAAGAGCCGACACAAGATAGAGAGGACCAATTTGCGGATGGACGTTTTACCGAGAAGCATTCTAGCCGGTTAGCACTTTCAGATGAGATCAATGATTTTCTAGCAGGCCTTCGGATGATTTTCGCGCATGATATGTATGAGTGTGAACAATGTGGTCGCCTCTGGATACAGCCTGACCCAGCCAGAAATGAGCTAGTGCCTTATCTGCCTGAAACGAACCAACGAGGGATTCTCAAATCCCATCGGAACAGTCCATGATCCTGATGATGTGATACCGGTCTATCAGAGTGGAAGCGGCTCGATATAAAACTAAAGCAATGAAGTTATTGACCTGCTAATAGCCCTCGATGAAGAGGAAATAGAACTAGTTCAGAAGAGGTGGGAAGTATGAGAGAGCCTCGTTGGCCTGAAGCTGTTGAGCGGGCCTTTGTTGATGCCAACCCGCATAGCTACTATACTGACGACGATCTAGAGATAGTATATCATCGCTGGCATGATTTTCAGCCAGAGGCAATGATACAGGTACTCGAACAGGGAGACGAAGCTGATCGGGTATTTGCCATTTTTCTGCTGGGGTATCTGGCTCCCACAGACATTACTTCCCGGCTCTGGCCGTTCTTACAGAGTCCCCCGGCGTAAGGAACGCTGGGCCAGTGCGCTTGCTCTTGGAAGGTTAAAGGATGAGCGTGTTCTTCCTGTCTTACAAGATATGCTGTTGGAAGGTATCTTTGAGTATGGGCCTGAATCTTTTCTTGAACAACCTGAACAGTGGGATGCATATGCCTGGTATAATGCGCACCGGTGTAGTATTGCCTCTATTTTTGGCGATTGGGGCGATTCTCGGTTGGCTCCTGTTTTGCGTCATGCCTTGCGTACCTGTTGGGAGTTGGAGCAACAACCTGGACCTTATGGAGGAAGATGGGGAATCATCCGTGATCAATGGTACGAATTGCAGGACCGCCTGGCCTATGCATTAGGGCAATTGGGAGCCTGGGGAGGGTTGTTAAACCTTGCATTACCGCCCGACCGCTTGCGCATCGCCATGATTTTTCAGATCGTTGGCTCGCTCCAATTGCACACCAGGGTTCCAGGGATTGGGCCGCTCTTCTTTCTGAGTGACTGGGCCGCAACCGCGATTGGATGTGCAGATAAGAGCGAGGTCAGGAGCCTGTTAATCCAACGGTTTGGGCTGTCAGAGGCCGAACAAACTGCGCTGTTGGAACAGTTTCCTCACGATTGTGAGAGACGGCTGCTCATTGAAATCGAGCGTGACCAGAGTCCAGGTGCCTACGACGACGAGGAGTAAAGGGAAGATGCAATCACTCCTTGACCTCATCCCAGTTGATCTTGCAGAATGTGATGACAACGCAACAGCTGGCCACCTATCCCGACCCGTTCGATGGCGACGACAGGTATGGTATATCTCAGGTTGATTGGTCACCCGACAGGAAATATGGAGTTTCTGCCGGGACATATCTCATCTCGGACCCTAATAGCTCAGAAGGGGCAATATACGAAGGGGTCATGTATGTTTGGGAACTGGGAGGGGCAGAGATCAGCTCTCCAATTCAATGAGTAAGGCGACAGAGCGAAGCAGAGACATGCGAGCAAAGAACGAATAATGGATATGTCCCAGTTCCGTGATCTGTACCACATGCTCTACAAATATGAAGGCGTACATGGTTATCAGGAGATTCTCTTATCCTGGATGTCGAAGGCACGACAAATCATGTGTGTTTTGCAAGACTATGGATGGGTAGAAGCGATGCCAGCAACGCACGTTTGAATTTATAGTAGAAATGAATACGCCCCAGAAGTATTCACTTAAAGTGATTGCCTTCCGGCTCGTACCCGCGCTTTAGAATAAAAGTCAGGTTTTCGAATTTTTCAACAGCATGCCAGGGGATGGTCTTGGGGACAAAACTCTGGCCAAATTTTTCGGAAAAAGGACGCAGAACGTGCCAGCGGTAGAGCCAGCCGTGCGCACCATAAATCAGGGCTTTTGCTCGCGGTTCCTTGCCGCGCGTAAGCTCGATATCGACTACATGCCCGATATGCCTGCCATCGGCGGTAAGAATTTTGCTACCTACCAGGTCTGCTATGAGAACTGTGCGTTTCTTCGTCATGATCGCGAATACCCACTTCCCGGAATCCAGCGCAGGATATGATCCGCAATCCACTCTTCGGATTGTCCCACGGGATACTCTGCCGCCTTGCCGCGAAGATGCAGGGTCGGCCCATACTGTTCAACTTCCTTGAGAGCAATACGTTGCTCGAAGCGGTCACGCAGGAAGAAGCGAAAGATGGGTCGCAGGTGCGAGGAAACCCGGCCTGCCAGGGCTTGCGGGCCTGTGATCAGATTGGTCAGCACGAGTTGACCATCCTCGCGCCATTCCGCCTCGATGTCGGCCACGCGGCCAATTTCGATCTCGTCGGATGTTTCTAGCTGGCCGTCTAGAATATCCGCGATAGAAAAAGTACGGTCTTCGCGGACGTTTGACATGTCCATTTTTTCTACCCTCCACCGCTAAAAATTTCGAGCGGTAGCGATACAAGCGCGACAATGAATGCCATGACCAGGATGCAGATGACGGCAATATTTGTGAAACGCCCATTGGTTTTGTCGCCCAGGTACTGTGGATCGTTCATGAGAATAAGGAAAGGCGAAAGCGAGATCGGCAGGAACAGGGCGATAATCGTGGAAGCGAACAGCGCCAGTTGCAATGGGTCGATACCTAGCAGCCCGATAATAATCGCTACAATCACAAAGATCGTCAGCACGAGATTGAAGCGGGCGGCCTCCACGGGCTTTTTTCCCTCACCCCACTCCCAGCCGAAGCCCTGTGAGATATTGTACGAGACGCCGAGAACCACTTCGAGCGCGGCACCCAGGCAGGTCGTGAATAATACCGCCGCGAACAGCAATGACCCGGCTATACCAAGCGGCTTTGCCATGGCAAGTCCTAACTCGCCCAACGTGTTTGAGGTCATGTTAAGCGGCTGCAAGACCATTGCTCCCAGGAAAACCAGCGCCATGGAACCTATGCTGCCGAAGCCCATCCCCACAATGGCCGTCACGCGGTTGAGCAGCAGCGAGCTAGCAGACCAGTTCTCCTCCAACGCTCCCGACGAATAGAAATACAACAGATAAGGGCTGATGGTAGCGCCAAGGATTGCCGCCACCAGGTAGAGATAATTGGCCAGGCTCCCGTTTTGAATCTGTGGATGCCATAATGTAGTGAGGAGCTGCGGCGATGGCCCGCCAAGCACAGCGATGCCGACGATAAACGAAAGCGTCATCAGCCCAAGGATAGCAGGGCCGTTCTCAATCAGATCAAAAGGCGCGCGCCAGGCCATCAGCCAGACGAGAAATGCGGCCACCGGGAACAGATAATGCCACGAGATGCCGGTGAACAGCGAAAGAGCGATAGCAATTCCACCGATCTCGGCGGTAAGCAGAAGGCTTTCCGCGATCACTTCGCTGGCCAGCGGCAGCAGATAAAACTTGAAGCCGAAATTTTCGCGAATGGCATCCGCGTATGTTTTCTGGGAGACGGCGGTGAAACGTCCGACCATTTCCACCATCAGGATAACGGCGATGGTGGCAACCACAACGGCCCAGATCAGCCCCAGGCCGAACTTTGCTCCCGCCTCGCCCGATGTGGCGATAGTACCGGCATCGAGAAAACCTCCCGTCGCAGTCACAATGCCGAGCGCCAGTGACAACCATTGCTTCTTCATGAACCACCCGCCTGCAAGAATGCCTCGCTTGCTTTATTCAAGGCCGCGACCTGCCCACGCCAATCACACGATGCGCTCAGGCACGGGGAGTCAACCGCCTGTATCGCCGGCTTATACAGATCGAACAGGTGCTGAACTGCGCGCATATCCGGCGCTCCTTGTTGGGAAAGCAACTGCTGCCGGTCAAGGCCATCAAGCTCGCTGCGGAAATTCACAAAGCTGGATGCTGCATATTGATATGTGATTTTCCCCTGGTGCATATAGCTCAGCATGGTTGAAGCCGCCGCGAAGCCCGCTCCAGTGTTTGAGGCCGTATGCGCGAATGCCGATTGCGTGAATTGACAGGATGTGAGTGCTATGAGCAGGACGGGAAGCAATAGAGTCAAGCCGTAGTTCCAGGACTTCGCCAGGTTACGCTTCCTCATGTCTCTCCTTGATGGCAAGCATGCCTTTTTTCTTATATTTATTATCGCACAGAGATAAAAACCTCTGCTTATCTATAATACGACTTACAATCCGAAAACAATGACAATTTGACGTCTTCCCCTCCACCGTTTATAATCATCTAGACATAATCCCAATTATGCATGCTATCAAAAATCTTCAAAGATTCCGAACGAGTTATCTTTTTAAGGAAACAAATTCATGCCCAAAATGTATGGATGGGTACGTGAGGTAGTGCCCGGTAGTCCCGCCGACCTCGCCGGCCTGCAGCCGGGCGATCTCATTCGCACCATCAATGGCCATCTGATACGCGACCTCGTGGATTATCAATTCTACGTCGCCGAGGAAGAACTCACGATTGGCTTTGAGCGACAGCTCAACCAGCACGAAGTCTCTATCACCAAATCCTATGATGAGAATCTGGGCGTGCTCTTCGGCGAAGAGCCTGCCCCTTTTATCCGTCAGTGCGCCAACAAGTGCGTCTTCTGCTTTATCAAAGGCCTGCCCGAACGTTTCGCGCCCCAGCCGGGACTGGCGCACGGCATGCGCGCCTCGCTCTACATCAAGGACGACGACTATCGCTACTCATTCCTGTTCGGAAATTTCATCACGCTCACCAATCTCAAAGAGCATGACTGGCAGCGGCTCGACGAGCAAAAGCTGACTCCCCTGTACGTCTCCGTACACACGACCGACCCCGACCTGCGCCGCAAGATGGTCGATGGGCCGCGCGCAGGAGATATCCTGGAGCATATCCAGCGCCTCGGCAGCACGCACATCACCTGTCACACGCAGCTCGTACTCTGCCCCACCATCAACGACGGGCCATACCTGGATCGCAGTATTCGCGACCTGGCCGCCCTGCGCCCCATCGTCGAATCCATCTCCGTCGTGCCCGTCGGCCTTACAAAGTACAACAATATGATCAAAACCGGCGACCTGCCATCCCTGCGCCACTACACTCCAGAAGAGGCGGCAGCGATCATCGAGCAGGTCGAGGCCCACCAGCGCCAATTCGAGGCCGAAAATGCCGATGGTTATCCGTTCGTCTATCTTTCCGACGAGTGGTACTACCTGACGAAGCGCGATTTCCCACCCGCGCGGCATTATGGCTCTTACGCACAAATCGAAAACGGGGTCGGCATGACGCGCTACTTGCTTGAGCAATGGGAACGTACAAAACGCAAGTTGCCCACAAGTATGCAGGAGCCGCGTAAAGTCACGCTGGTAACAGGTACTATGGCCGAACCCATTATAGAGCAGCTGGCCGCCGACATGCGCGAGATCGAGGGACTTGAGGTTCAGGTATTGCCGGTCGTGAACCGCTTCTTTGGCGCGGAAGTGACCGTCGCCGGACTCTTATGCGGGCAGGATGTCCTTGCCGCCCTGGAGCAGAACCGGTACCTGGGAGACCTCGTCCTATTGCCGCGCGTCATGCTCGATAACGAGGGTGTGCGTTTCCTCGATGATATTACCGTGGAAGAGTTCAAATCCCGGCTACCGGTCAGAGCCGAATTCGTGCGCAATGCACAGGAAACCATCGAAGCGCTGCGGTCGCTCAACTATATAGCTGTATAGAGGGAAGGCCGATGATGAATTTTTACCAGCAAAATCGGTAAGCACCTGGCCGCGTCATTCCTCCCATTTCAGGTTTACATAAACTGACACCGTGTGATATACTACTGTAACCGGAGGTGAGAATGAACGACCTGAGTGTCTTTACGGGCAACGCAAATCGCCAGCTGGCCGCGTCAATCTGTAAACATCTGCGCATACCGCTCGGCGACGCCGACGTCTTTCAATTCAGCAACGAGAATATCTTCGTCAAAATTAATGAGAACGTGCGCGGCCACGACGTATTTGTCATCCAGCCATTCAGTTCGCCCGTCAACCGTTCCATCCTCGAACTGCTCATCATGATCGACGCCTTGAAACGCGCCTCCGCCGCGCGCATCACCGCCGTCATCCCCTACTACGCCTATGGCCGCACCGACAAAAAAGATCAGCCACGCGTGCCCATCACGGCCCGCCTCATCGCCGACTGCATCACGGTCGCCGGCGCGCATCGCGTGCTGACGATGGACATGCACGCCGGCCAGATTCAGGGCTTCTTCAACATTCCCGTCGATGAGCTCACGGCGCAAATCTTGCTGGCGCGTTACTTCACCCAGAAGGAACTGCTCGATTTCACCGTCGTATCTGCCGATGAAGGCTTCGCTAAAAAAGCCCGCCAGCTCGCCGACCGCCTCAATGCCCCGCTCGCCATCATCGAAAAGCGCCGCCACGGAAACAACGGTGTAACCGAAGCCATGGGCATCATCGGCAACGTCGAGGGCCGCCACGCCCTCATCATCGACGATGAGATCGACACCGCCGGTTCGCTGACCCAGGCCGTGCGCATCGTACACGAACACGGCGCGCATAATATCTACTGCTGCGCCACCCACGGCATCTTCTCCGGCCCGGCCATCGAACGCTTGAAGGCCGCGCCTATCGAAGAAATCGTGGTCACCGACTCCATTCCCCTGGCCGAGCACAAGCGCTTACCCAACATGACGATTCTCTCCGTCGCCGAACTCTTCGCCGGCGCCATCAGTCGCATCCACGATGGGCGTTCCGTCACCGAACTCTTCCGCTGATCGCTTTTAACAAATTTCATTATCGGTCCCGCCTGACTATTTTATCAAAAACCATAATCGACTGCTACCTGGCTTCGCGGTCTGCCTTATGCATCCTGCTCACCTTTCCTCTCGTGGTATGATTACTTACACGGGCCGGGTGTAAGCCTCAGATGGTTACACTCTCCCTGACACTTTTTTCAGTGAAGATGATCGAGCGCGGACTCCCGCGGTGCTTACACAGGCGCCTGCTGCCCTGGTAGCCGCCCCAGGAGCCTATCACTGCCCGGAGGCCTGTCATTCTGAGCGAAACGAAGAATCTCTGCCCGCACGCGGATTCTTCGTTTCACTCAGAATGACATGCACCGGGGTACTGCAAAAAAAACCTACTTGTATAAGTCCTCTCGGATGGCTACACGAAAGGAGTAAGCCATGATAAAGCTCTATGTCGCAATAGAAAAGGCTCTGGCAGTTGTAATTCAGCGCACCAATGGTTGGGAAGTCGATTTGAAGCTGACCGGCACCGATCCACAGTGCCTCGCGATAGACCCATTGCATCATGAACAAATTTACTGTGGCACCTTCGATCAGGGAATATGGCGCAGCAGCGACGCGGGCGCATCCTGGGAACATATTGGCGAAAAGATTCCATACGAGCGCATCATGTCGGTCGCCGTCAGCCCATTGGAGCAGGTTAATGGTTATGGCATCGTCTACGCGGGTACGGAACCGAGCGCCATCTTCCGCTCTGAAGATCGTGGCACTACCTGGCGCGACCTGGCCGACCTGCGCCGGTTGCCCTCGGCCCCGACCTGGAGCTTTCCACCGCGGCCATATACCAGCCACATTCGCTGGATCACGCCCGACCCCGTCTTTGCCGGTCGCGTCTTCGCGGCCGCTGAAGCGGGCGCCCTGGTACGCAGCCTGGATGGAGGCGAGACCTGGGAGGATCGCAAACCCGGCGGCCCATTCGATACGCACACGCTCGTCATGCCGCGTCAAATACCCAACCGGCTCTACTCAGCCGCCGGCGATGGCTTCATGCGGCCCGGCAGTGGCTTCGTCCAGAGCGATGATGGCGGCGAGACCTGGTACCGGCCCAACGAGGGCTTCCAATACAACTACCTGTGGAGCGTCGCCGTCGATCCTGTCGATGCTGAAACCCTCGTCGTCTCAGCCGCTCCCGGCCCGCAGCAGGCGCATAATCCCATGAGCGCGGAATCGGCCATCTATCGCCGCTCTCACGACAACAAATGGCAGCAGGTAGAACACGGATTGCCGGACTCACATGGGATGCTCGCCTCAGTGCTGGCGGCGCATGAAGCAGAACCCCATGTCTTCTATGCCGGAAACAATAAAGGCATCTTTCGCTCTGCCGATGCTGGACAGACCTGGGAGGGGTTATCGATTCCCTGGCCGACGGGGACGCGGGTAGGACGTGTACATGCGCTGGTCGCGGTGATGGAATAACCCCCAATCCCAAAAAGGAGAACAATAGCCTCGTGAAAATTGCCACGTTTGATGAAATTTCCGGTGAATTTCAGGAAAGAGTAAACAAAGCAGTCTGGTGCAACGTTGCCACCATCGATGCGAAAGGTCGCCCGCGCTCGCGTATCTTACATCCTATCTGGCAGGGAGAGATTGGGTGGATTACCACGCGGCGTGGAACCCCCAAAGAGCGGCACCTTCAGGAGCATCCCTATGTCTCCCTTGCCTACATAGCCGATGTTGTGAAGCCGGTATATGTAGATTGCAAAGCTGAGTGGATAGAAGACCTGGGTATCAAGCAAGACATCTGGCAGCTTCTACAAAATACCCTGCCTCCCATGGGTTTCGATCCTGCTCCCATCTATGGCAGCGTCGATCATCCCGCGTTTGGCCTGCTCAAAGTCACCCCGTGGAGGATTGAATTGACTTCGGTGGCGACGGTGCCACCAGAAAGGAAAATATGGTACGCGGTATAAATATAGAACATCAGTCTACATAGCTTAGTAAGCATTATATTACGCGTGAGTTAGTCAGGTCAACTATTTTATGGTATAATGACCCACAAGCATAAACATCAACAAACAAAGGGGCACCCCTACGTGGGTGCCCTCTCTATCGTGTAAACATTAAAGCTATGCGTATATAAAGCTCTACATATCGGAAAAAAGGGTGGAGGTGAACCTATGAAGCCACTTGTCGCCATCGTTGGCCGCCCCAACGTTGGCAAATCAACATTTTTTAATCGCATGATCGGCAAGCGTGTAGCCGTCGTCGAAGACCTGCCGGGTACGACCCGCGACCGCATCTACGGCGATACCGATTGGAATGGGCGCGAGTTCACGCTGATCGATACCGGCGGACTGGAACTCGGCAGCGATATTCCCGTTGGCCAGGTGGGACTCAACGGGCAGCCGGGCGATATCATGAAGGGCGTGCGCGCCCAGGCGGAACTCGCCATCGAAGAGGCCGACGTGATCGTCTTTATGGTCGATGCTCGTTCCGGCATCACCGCCGCCGATGAAGAGGTCGCCGACCTGCTGCGCCGCACCGAGAAGCCGGTTATTCTGGCCGCGAACAAGGCGGACAATGCGCGCCTGCGCCAGGATGTCGTCGAATTCTACTCGCTGGGCCTGGGCGATCCGATTGATCTCTCGTCGTTGCAAGGCGTCGGAACCGGCGACCTGCTCGACCGCATCGTCGAAGAACTTCCACCCGAAGAAGAACAGTCCGAGGAAGAAGAGGAAGATATTCCCCGCATCGCTATCGTGGGCCGTCCCAACGTCGGCAAATCATCGCTGCTCAACGCCATCCTGGGCACGCAGCGCGCCATTGTCAGCGACGTGCCCGGCACCACCCGTGATGCCATCGATACCGAAGTCGAATTCCAGGGCCGCAAGATGATCCTTATCGATACTGCAGGTATCCGGCGGCGCGGGCGCATTGGCCCCGGCATCGAAAAATTCAGCGTCTTGCGCGCGACCCGCGCGATCGAGCGCTGCGATGTAGCACTGCTCGTCATCGATGCCAGCGAAGGATTGGCGGCACAGGATACTCATATCGCGGGTGAAATTCACGAACAGGCCAAAGGAGTGATCGTCGTCGTCAACAAGTGGGACCTGGCCCAGGCGCAGCGCCGTGCCGCCCGCGAAGGCCGTCCGCCCAAACCGGATGACGAAATAGAAAGCGCCGAAGAGTATCGCAAAATCATCGCCGAGGGCCTGAAGTTCATTCCCTACGCGCCCATCGTCTTCACATCCGCGAGCACCGGCTATCACGTGCAGTCCCTACTGGAGACCGCGCTCAGCATCGCCGATATGCGTTACCTGCGCATACCCACCTCGCGGCTCAACGAGGTCGTGCGCGAGGCAGTGCGGCGTCATAATCCGACCCTGTTTCGTGGCAAAACACTGAAGATTTACTATGCGACGCAGACGCAGGTGAATCCTCCCACCTTCGTCTTCTTCGTCAACGACCCGCAGGCGTTGCATTTTTCCTATGAACGCTATCTAGAAAATCAACTGCGCGAGGTATTCGGCTTTAAGGGTACGGCCATTCGCATGTTCTTCCGCGCGCGCCCCAAATCCGAACAAACGAGGTAACACTACAACCTTTCCTGCTCATCCTCGTATAGATAATGATACGAGGGTGAGACATGGAAATGGACTAGAACATATCTATCGCACCATTTTGCACATATATTTGTCATGCTTTGAGGTATATGCTATATTGAGCTTGCAAATACCGTAATTAAAAGGAAAAACATATGTCATTAAAACTCACTGCCGCATATAAAACTGACGTGGGGAAGCAAAGGGAACAAAACGAGGACAAACCCTACTCCTTTATCACCGAAGAGGGCGATAGCGGCCTCTTTATCGTCGCCGATGGTATGGGTGGCTACCAGGCCGGCGAGGTAGCCAGCAGGCTCGCCGTCGAAAAGATCAGCGAATCGCTCAAACCATTTTTCTTGCCGCTATCAGAGCAGCCAACGATTAAACTGACCCCTTTATCTGAGCAAGAAACGGTCAAGATACAGGCGATGGAGCCGCCGTCCCAAATCGCTTCCCAGGAGCCGTCCTCTGCCGCCGCCGCGCCGCAGAAAACACGCAAGCTCCCGGAGACATCCGTCGCTAAGAATGTCGAAGAGGGCCTGAAGGGTGCTATCCAGCAGGCAAACAAGGCCATCCTCAACTATGGCGAAGCGCAATCTTCCGCCCGCGGCCTCGGTTGTACCGTCACCGCGGCCCTTGTGCAGGGAAACACCGCCTATGTCGCCAACATCGGTGATAGCCGCACCTACCTGTTTCGTAAAGGCGAACTGACGCCTTTAACGCGCGATCATTCGCTCGTAGCGCGGCTGGTCGAAGCAAAACAGATCGAGCCCGAAGACGTGTACACACACCCGCAGCGCAACCTGATCTATAAATCGTTGGGCGCGGGCCATAAAAGCGTCGACCCCGACATCTTCCATGAACACTTGCAGCCCGGCGATATCCTCCTGCTGTGTTCCGATGGCTTGTGGGAAATGGTGCATCCCTCCGACCTGGCCCGCGTGCTCGGCGAGCAACAGGACCCGCAAAAGGCCTGCGATATCTTGATCGACATGGCCAATGCCAATGGGGGCGAGGATAACATCACCGCCGTGATCGTGCATATAAGTTGAGGACGCGGGTATGCCACTGCCTTTAGGTACAATCCTTGATGGAAAATTCAAAATCATCCAGGTGCTGGGTGAAGGCGGCATGGGGACCGTCTATAAGGTTGAACAGGTCGGAAAACCGGGCTACTATCGCGCAGTAAAGGAACTGCTCATCAACCCCAGTATGCCTGAGGAGGAGCGCAAAGCGGCCATCGAGCGCTTCGATAAAGAGATCGACCTGCTCTTCAAGCTGAAACATCCGCGCATTCCCTCCCTGATACTCAGCTTCCAGGAGCGAGGCAACTACTACTTCGTAATGGAATTCGTGCCTGGACGCAGCCTGGAGAAAATGCTGGAAGATACTAACGCGCCGCTAGACGAAGAATCGGTCGTGCGCTGGATGATTCAGGTGTGCGATGCGTTGAGCTACATTCACTCGCAGAACCCGCCCATCATCCTGCGTGACCTCAAACCTGGCAATATTATGGTCATGCCCGACGGCAATGTCGAACTGATCGACTTCGGCATCGCGCGCAGGTTCGACCCCAACAAACGCACCAACACTGAGAATTTAGGAACCATCTCCTACGCCTCGCCGGAGCATCTCGGCTCGATTACCGCGCCGGGACAGAGGCGTTCCGCGCAGAATCCCGGCAAGCTGGTACAAACGGATGCGCGCTCGGATATCTACTCGTTAGGGGCAACCATGTATCACCTGCTCACCAATCACGAGCCAGAGCCGATCCAGACACCTGCCCCCGGCAGCATCTACGCTAAAAATCCGCGCCTGCATACCATCCAGGTAGGCAATCGCATTATCTGTCCTGTCGAGCAGGTCATCATCAAGGCCATGCAGCAGGACCCTACCCAGCGTTTTCAGAGCGCCGATGCTATGCGTGTAGCATTACAGCAGTGCCTGTCATACATCGCGGCTCCTGCCCCGGCCACCGTGCAGATTCCGGCGCTCTCGTCCAACGCCACCATCGTCGTACCCTCGACGGCAACAGGAAATGAGGTCATCTGCCCCAAGTGTGGCTATCGCAATCGACCCGGCGCGAAGTTCTGCAAGCGTGATGGACAGCCTCTGACACACGGGGCAACAATTGTGCCGCCCCAGGTGCGAGCGCAGGTGGGCGTCCGGCCCCCGGCCCCTATTCGCGCCCGCCCCATCGGCTCGAGCAGCATCCAGCCGCGACCGGTCGGCTCCAGCGTTGTGCAGGCGCCGGACCCCACCACGGCCTATCGCCTGGGTCTGCAAGACCTGAACAACAAAAACTATACCGAAGCCATCAATCACTTCAAAATGGCCCAGGTTGCCGGCAGATCATCCTACGACGTGTCCTACAACCTTGGTCGCGCTTACCGCCAGTATGGGCAATCGGTCAAAGACAAAGACAGGAACCTGTTCAACGATAATATAAAGCTGGCAGCCGAACAGTTCGAACAGGCAATCGCGGCCCGGTCGAATTCTTTCGATAGTTACTTCCAGCTGGGTATGTGCTATCATGACCTGGAACTCTATCCTAAGGCCATAGAGGCTTTCAAGGGCGCGCTCCGGCTCGCCCCGCAGGACCCGGCGGTCTACTTCCAGTTGGGCAAGGTCGCCGAAGACCAGGGCTATAACCTTGAAGCCGAGGCCTATTTCCTGGAAGGCCTCAAAATTAATCCCAGGCACGCGCTGATCCTGATAGAGCTGGGACGTCTCTACCTGAAAATGAATCAGGCCCAATCTGCTATCAGCGTCCTGCGCCAGGCCACGCAGCAGGAGCCAGGCATGTGGGAGGGCTGGTATGAACTTGGCCGCGCCCACATGAAAGCACGCGAATGGAAGGTAGCGCTCAGCGCCCTCGAGCAGGCGCGGCAATGGAATCCCGGCGTCTCCGAGATCTACAGCGCCATGGCAAGCTGCTACCTTAAGTCGGGAAAAAAGAATGAAGCCCGCCAGATGATACGCGAGGCGCTGCAATATGATCCTAATAATGTCGAGGCTAACCGTTTACAAAAGCAATTATAGTGTACTGCGGCATCCTGTAGGGACAGCGCCTCGTGCCTGTCCTCTGCGGGTCCAGGAGAATATATAAAAGGAGGGCAGCCATGATCTGTCCGTTGTGTCATACTCAAAATCGCGAAGACGCAAAATTCTGTAAAGGCTGCGGCCAGCCTTTACAAACGGAAGCGGCCCGCGCAGCCGGTGAAGCCGTTCCCGCCAGTCCTGCACCGGCCATAGCTGAGGCGCAGGGAAATGCGGCAGAAGCGCCTGCCATCACAGCGGAAGCAGCTTCGGCCACACCCCAGTCGCAGGCGGAGCAGGCACCATCAGGCCAGGCACCCGCAACCGGCGCGACAGAAGATATCACCAACGCCCCAACCCTCGTTCTTACCCCTGAAAGAATGATGGCTATCCACAGCCGGCGCTGGCAGCAGGAAGCGGAACAGGCACAGGGCGAGCAGGCGGCTATGCCTTCCACACCTGATTACGCGGAAATGCCGCCCGCACCCACGCAAAATGAACAGGATATCGCAGAGATGCCAACCGTCATGATGCGTCAGGGTGAGAGCAGCAATCAGCAAAGCTATCAAGCCGGTACTTATCCCTACACATCCAATACATCTCAGGAAGATGAGCCCATTCCGGCGCCGCCTCCGCCACCCCCATCTTCTCTTCCGTCCGCGCAAACCGCTGCCTCTCAAGTACCCACAACGGGAGAAGCAGAGCAGCCTGTTGCCGCATCAGAGGACACAGGAGACGAGACAGAGGGAGACGCGGGAAAGGAATCCGCTGAGATACCGGTCGATGCGAATACCCCGGCCACAAGTGAGGCAGGTAGCGCAGGCGAGGCTACTGCGCCAGAAAAGAATGAGGAGACAATGCAGGCATCTTCTGATACATCCGGTGAATCTGGTACCGTAGGGGCCGATTCATCGCGCCCGGCGCCGGCTGATCGGCCCGGCTTCCCTCTTCTCGAACTCGGCACAATCGTTGCCGGGCGCTACCAGGTTACCCAGGTGGTAGGTGACAGCGAGAACGAGCATGTCTACCAGGTCGTTGATCACCAGGGCTACCAGCACTGCTGGAACTGCGGCTCTGAAGAGAACGCCGAAGGAGATGAATTCTGCATCAATTGCGGCGCCGAACTGCTCAACGTCCCCTATCTCATGCATGAATATCCGGCGGCCTCGGCAACCGGTGCGGGCGAGGGCGCAGCAGATACGCAGGACGCGCATGTCTTGCAGGGAACCATCGCCAACACCATCGTCGAAAATGGACACACCTATGTGATCGAGCAGCCCCAGGTAGAGCAAAATGCTTTCCCGAATGGCGTTCGCCTGCTCGCGGCGTGCGATTCCGATGCCGGTAATGTGCGCCGCAGCGAGCCGAATGAGGACAGCACGCTCGTCCTCTTGCTCCAGCGCGTCTTCGAATCGACGGGCACGCCCATGGGCGTCTTCATCGTCGCCGACGGCCTTGGTGGTCACGACAATGGGCAGGTCGCCAGCCGCACCACCATCAACATCATAGCCGGGCGCATGGTGCGCGAACTACTCGCGGCCCCTCTCGAGGCTGAAAAGAACGGCGAAACCGTCAAACCGTTTGATGAAGATACCCTGGTCTCGCTCTTCCACGACGCCATCCAGGATGCCAATGCCGCACTCTGCCAGCAGAATCAACAGGACAAAACGGATATGGGTTCGACCATCACCGGTTTTATGATTGTGGGAGATCATGCCTACATCATCAACGTCGGCGATAGCCGCACCTATATGCTGCGCGGCCAGCAACTCTACCAGCTCACCACCGATCATTCCCTGGTTGGGCAACTCGTCGCCAGCGGCTTGATCGAGCCGGACGATGTCTACACGCATCCGCAGCGCAGCCAGATCTTCCGCAGCCTGGGAGATAAACTGAACGTGCAAATTGACATGTTCAAACAGCAACTGCATCCCGGCGACATCCTGTTAAGCTGTTCCGATGGTTTATGGGAGATGGTGCGCAACCCGCAAATCGAAAGCACGCTCAATAACGCGCCTGACCCGCAAACGGCCTGCACGCAATTGATAGAGGCAGCCAATACCAATGGTGGAGAGGATAATATCAGCGCGGTCATCGTCTTTGTTCGCTAATATAGCCATGGTCACCTTTATTCCATAATGGAACCATTATGATATACTGTAGGAGCGACCGTACAGGCCGCCCAAATGCGAAAGGAGTGCATATATATGCCCGGTGAGGTAATACTGGCGCATCAGGTCGGAAAGGATTACATGCCAGTCACTGGCGGCAGCCAGCTTGCATATGTATTGATAGAAGCCAAACCAACCGAAATGATGGCACAGGTACGCATGCCACTGAATTTTGCCCTCGTGCTCGACCATTCCGGCTCCATGAAAGGTGCCAAGCTACGGAATGTGAAGGAAGCGGTCAAGATGGTGATCGACCGTTTGGAGCCAACCGATTATGTCTCGGTCGTGATCTTCGACGACACATCCCAGGTCATCATCCCCTCTATGCCTTGCAACGATAAGCCCGGCATGAAGGCAGCCATCGATCAAATCCGCGATGCCGGCGGCACCACCATGTCGCTCGGCATGATCCAGGGCCTCAACGAACTGCGCCGTTGGAATATCCCCCATGCCATCAATCGTATGATTCTCTTGACCGACGGCGTCACCTACGGCGACGCCGAACGCTGCCGCCAGCTTGCCAGGGATGCCAAAGCAGCGGGCATCTCGATCTACCCATTAGGCATTGGCGCCGACTGGGACGAAGACCTGCTCGACAACGTCGGACAGCTCAGCGGAGGCCCGCCCGCCGAATTCATCCGCGACCCCGCCGATGCCCTCAGCGTCTTCGAGCAGCAGATACAGAGCGCAGTAGACGTGGTGGTGCGCAATGCCACTCTCATCGTGCGTTTGCCCGCCGGCGTCACGCCGAAGAAAGCGGTCAAAGTGCTGCCGATCATCAGCGATCTTGGACAATCTGTTCTTTCCGACCGCCAGATCATTGTTCCATTGGGCGACCTGGAAAAAGACAAACCGCAGTCTGTCCTGCTTGAGTTGATGATCGACCCCCGCCCGGCCGGCCTCTTCCGCATCGCGCAGGCCGAACTGACCTATGACGTTCCGATTGCCGGACTCATCAGCGAAAGCGTGCGCGACGACGTCAAGGTCACGTTCACAACGGATCCAAACCAGGCAGCAGCCGTCAACGCCACCGTCATGAACTTCGCGGAAAAAGCCAATGCCCATCGTCTCGTCACGCGCGTGCTTGACGAATACAAACGCACCGGCAAAGCAACCACGCGCCTGGCGCCAAATGTCACTCGCGTCCTGGACGAAGAGACCCAGGCGGCCCTCGAACAGATCAACCAGGGCCAGCAAATCTCGCAAGAACAGGTAAAATCGATCGGCAACAAAACTCGCAAACTCACGCAACGCCTGGATGACATTCTCCCGTAGGGGTGAGTCATCGATTGAACCCAACACGAATGAGAATCGTAGATACTTTTGAGGAGGATAGAGAAAATGACAGTACGTTGTTCATTAGGCCATGAAAACCCCGATGGCTCCGCTTTCTGCGATGAGTGCGGAGAGCCACTGACAGGCGCTGCGCCGGTAGCCACAGCCGCGCCCCCGCAGGCCGCGCCTGCGCCCGCGGCACCTTCGGCGGGTACCCAGGTATGCCCATCCTGCGGCGCCACTAACCCGGCAGGTGAAGCCTTCTGCTCAAATTGTGGTAGCATGCTCGGCGCGCCCGCTCCGGCCCCGGTCGATACCTCGACTCCAGCTGCGGCGCCCGCGCCCGCTCCAGCACCTGCTCCGGCAGTAGCCAGCGCACCCGCGGCCTTAAATGCCCGTCTCATCGTCGAAGCCGATAACCAGGAGTACGACCTGAGCGGCAAAGACAACATTTTGATCGGGCGCGAAGATGCCGTCAGCAACATCTTCCCCGACGTGGACCTGACCGCCAACGGCGGAGAAGAAGGCGGCGTTTCTCGCATGCACGCGCGCATCTTTGTCGAAAATGGCCAGTACATGATTGAGGACGAGAACAGCACCAACTTCACATTTCTCAACCGGCAGAAGCTCGCGCCCAAAACGCCTACGCCCCTGCACGATAACGACGAAATTAAACTTGGCCGCGTTCTCCTTCGCTTCAAAGAATCATAAAGCTTTCTCGCGAATAATGCCTGTAGAGGCCGATCAATCGGCGGTGGGCGCGGTATGCCTGCCCCCCAGACAGGACTGCCCGGCCCCTACGGGCGTAGGTCCCGATTGATCGCGGACACCGCCGATTGGTCGGCCCCGCGGCTTCTTTTGTGAAAACAAATGGCAAATCGATGGGATTTTCGCCCCGCACGATTGACAGCTTGTGGGAAGAACGGCTATAATCTACAAGAAATCCCAAGTGGAGGAGAAAGAAAGGGCTTAGTTTACTTAGTATGAAACGTACCTGGCAACCAAAGCGCATACCGCGCAAACGCGAACATGGATTTATGAAGCGCATGGCGACCCGTAACGGGCGCCGCGTGCTCAAAGCTCGCCGCGCCAAAGGGCGCTGGAGACTGACAGTTTAAGATGTAGGGACAGTGCCTTGTGCCTGTCCTCTATCCCGGAAGCTGATTGTTAAAGAGTGGCACTTCGCCGTGCATTACGACTGCGCAAAAACAGCGAATTTCAGAGGGTCAGGCAGCAAGGACGCACTATTGCGTCCCGGCTGCTTATCCTTGCATGGATGCCAAATGATGCAGGGCAGCTTCATATCGGATTTGTCGTCAGTAAACGTATATCGAAACACGCCGTAGAACGTAATTATATGAAACGCCTGCTCGGTGAAGCTATACGGCCGGTTCTACCTGAGCTTCCCACCGGTTGGGATATCGTAATCAGCGCCAGAACTTCGACCGACAGCGCCGACTTGCAGGCATTGCGACAGGACATTGTGACGTTATTGCGCCGCGCGCATTTGCTCGCAGCACCACATAGATCAAATGAGATGTAGGGACAGCGCCTGGTGCTCGTCCTGGTATTCAAGATTAAGGCAAACAGAAGAAGGACATCGACAGTGAAACATATCGCACTTATCCTTATTCGAATTTATCAGAATACCCTGTCGGTCATCTTGCCTTCATCGTGTCGCTTTACTCCCTCGTGCTCGCAATATGGCTATGAGGCAATTTCACGTTTTGGCTTTTTCCGTGGAGGATGGATGACGATCAAACGCATTGGGCGTTGTCACCCATTCTATAAGGGTAATCTCTATGATCCAGTCCCAGAACGTCTGGCCGACTAGATCGAGGAAGGCAGGAGAGATCTCGTGGGTCAGATTGGCTACTTTTTCAATATAATATTCACATTCCCGCTTTTGAACGTGTTGCTGCTGCTGTATCACCTCTTCGGTGATATGGCGCTGTCTATCATCGTGCTCACGGTCATCATTCGTCTGATTTTGTTTCCCCTTTACATGAAGCAACTCAAATCGACGAAGGCGACCCAGGCCATTCAACCTCTGCTTGCGGACATTAAGAAGAAATACGCGAAGGACCAGCGCGCCCAGATGGAGGCGATGCAGGCGCTCTATAAGGAGTATGGAGTCAGTCCTGCCGCCGGCTGCCTGCCCTTAGTCATCCAGCTTCCAATTCTCTATGGGCTGTTCTATGCCTTAAGAACGGCGTTGAGTAGCTCGCTCGCAGACATCAACAAGCTCGTTTACCCGTTCCTACCACATTTCACGCAGAAGCCGAATGTGTACCTGGACTGGTTTACTTTCATAAATCCCCACTGGGCTATCTCGCTCGGTGGCACCGATCCGACGCACATTTTGCCTGTGCTGGCAGGCCTGGCGACCTTTATCCAGTTGCGCATGTCCCAGCCGCGCACTACTACCGCGACGAAGAACGCGATGACGCAGCAGATGCAGGTCATGCAGTTCATAATGCCGTTCGTCACCTTTTTCTTCGCCCTCAATTTCCCGGCAGGCCTGGCGCTCTACTGGACAACCACTTCGGTCTTCAGCATGGTACAGCAGTACTTTGTGACCGGTTGGGGTTCGCTGATGGTAATGCCCGATTTCCTCTCCGGCATCTTCCCTGCGAACAAGGATAACGGCAGGAGTAATAAGGTCTATTCAGGTGACTCTCAAAAAGAGACGCGACTCTTACAGAGCGCTAATGAGCCGGATACGACCGCCGTCTCAAACGAGGGAAACGCCGCAAGGAATGGAAACGGTCGAGCAAATGCTTCAAATGGCTCATCATCCACGCGCCGCCGTCCGCGCAATGCCAGCGCATCAGCTCGTCGCCGTGGAAATGCCCCCAAGAGGAATGCGTCACGTAGTTAAGTAGGGACAGTGCCTCGGGCCTGTCCTCGTCTCATAACGAAAAAGGGATTCCTGTAGGGACAGTGCCTTGGGCCTGTCCTCGTCCCATAGAAAATACATTGATATAGGGAGGCAAAAAGCAGTGGAAAGCATAGAGGCCAGTGGTAAAAGTGTTGATGAGGCGGTACAGCAAGCTTTGATGCGCCTGGGCAAACGCCGTGATGAGGTGGAAATAACGGTCCTTCAAGAGCCAAGCCGGGGCGCATTCGGACTTGGCAGCAAAGATGCACGCGTTCGTGTCAGCGTTCGCCCTGGTAGTGTTGGCGCCGTCATCACTCCAGAAATGGCCGATGCTATTCTCGGTCCCGATGACAGCTACCCCGGTGAAGAGATTTACGCTGAGGAGGATGAGGACGAGTTCGAGGAGGACGAAGGGGATGAGGACGAGGAATATGAGGACGAAGAGGAATTCGAGGATGAAGGCGACGAGGATGAGTATGAGGATGAAGATGAGGTAGAGGTAGAAGAGGAGCCGGAGGCCGGACTCGATCTGCCCGGCAGCGCCGATTATGCCCCCGAACTACTTGCCGAACTGGAAAACGGCAGCGTGGCCGAAGGGGAAATGCAAGACGTCGAAACACCCAGCCGCGAAGATATCGACATCACCGTCGAAGTGCTACAAAACATCCTGCAATACCTGAACATTCGCGCCAACATCCAGGTACGCTCCACCAATCCGCTCACCCTGAATATCCAGGGCATCAACGAGAATCTTGGATTGCTGATCGGTCGCCGCGGTGAAACGCTCGCCGCCCTACAGCTCCTGGTGAGCCTGATCGTTGGACATCGCACCAAACATCGCATGCGCATCATCGTCGACGCCGAGAATTATCGCGAGCGCCGCGAGGCCAATTTGCGTTCGCTGGCCCTGCGCGTGGCGCAGCAGGTGCGCAACTACCGGCGTTCCATCGCGCTCGAGGCCATGCCGCCGCACGAGCGCCGCATCGTTCACATCGCCCTCTCCGATAGCAAAGATATCAGCACCGAAAGCATCGGCGAAGGCGATGCGCGCCGCGTCGTCATTTCCCTGAAACGCCCTGGCCGCTAACTGTTTCAATCGTGGGCGTGGTAGGAAAAAGGATTGGTTTCTGCTTCTGATGGTCGGATTGAGGGGGCCTCAATCCGACCATCATGGAATCTTGGAGAAAATTCATGCTCCAACCCACCCCCGCGGAACGCGTTCCCGATTTTTTAACCATCGGCCATGCCACCCGCGATATTCAGCCTGATGGCTCATATTCAATTGGTGGTACGGTAACTTTTGCTGCCCTCACCGCCTATCGTTTGGGATTGGTCTCCGCGGTCGTCACGCGCGCCGGTGCTCAATTGCTCGCGGAACTGGCGGCGCAGCTACCTGGCATCGAGATCGCCGGGCGTTCGTCAGAGGCAACCACTACGTTTGCTAATGTCTATGAAAGTGGTTTTCGCATCCAGCATATACACAGCAGGGCCGAGCTATTGGACGCCGAGGACATTCCGCTTGCCTGGCGCAATGCTCCCATCGTGCTGCTTGCCCCGCTTGCCCAGGAGATAACGCCCGAATTGCTGGCGCTCTTCCAGCGTCGTCCGGGTGCAATCGTTGCCGCCACACCCCAGGGCTGGCTGCGACGCTGGGATGAAGATGGTCGCGTCTGGCCGGCTCCCTGGACCGGCGCGGAAGAAATGCTCCCACGTCTCGATGTACTGATTCTTAGCCACGATGATCTGTTGCCGTTCGCCGGTGGCAATCGCACGGAGGCTGATGAAATACTGTCTCGCTGGAGTCAGCTGGTTCCCTTGCTTGTTGCCACTGATGGAGGGCATGGCGCGACGCTCTTCCAGCAGGGCAAGAGGCAAATTTTTCCGGCATATCCCGCGCGTGAGGTCGATCCCACTGGCGCCGGTGATGTCTTCGCCGCCGCTTTCCTGGTCCATTTGCATCGCCACGGCGATCCGGGAGCTGCTGCCGACTTCGCCAACTGCGTGGCTTCCCTTTCAATCGAACATGCAGGGATAACGGGTATTCCAACCATGGAGGCCGTTTTGGAGAAAATGACGCTCAGTTTATAATGGATACCCCCTATACATCCTCAAGAGCTTGCGGTAAAATGTGATACCAGAAATACCACAATGGAGTGAAAACGAAGGGCCGCATCACCTACAATGACGTACTCTGAGCAGCTCACTAAACATGTAGATTGACAGAACATGGGAGAGATGGGCTATGGCGATTAGCAATGCCACGCTCGCGGGGCTTACCCGGACACAGCTATTGGAAATGCACTATAAGATGGCCCTCTTGCGCCGCTTCGAGGAGAAGAGCGCGGAGGAATACACACGCGGCAAAATTGGCGGGTTCATGCACCTCTATATCGGTCAGGAGGCTGTAGGCGTAGGCAGTATAGCCGCGCTCCGGCCAGGCGACAAGATCCTCTCCAGTTATCGAGAACATGGTCATGCCATCGCCAGGGGCATGGACCCGCGAGAAGTAATGGCCGAACTCTTCGGCAAGGCCACCGGCTGCAGCAAAGGAAAAGGCGGCTCCATGCACATGTGGAGCAATGAACTCGGTATTTACGGTGGCAATGCCATCGTCGGCGCGCAATTGCCGATTGCCGCGGGCGTCGCCCTCGCCATGCAATACGAGGGCCTGGACAGCATCGTCACTTGCTATTTCGGTGATGGAGCTGTCGACGAAGGGGCCTTCCACGAGGCGCTCAACCTGGCCTCGATCTGGAAACTGCCCGTTGTCTATATCTGTGAAAATAACCAGTACTCGATGGGCATGGCCGTGCATAAAGCCTGGGCCGTCGATTCATTGATTCCACGCGCCGCAGCCTACAATGTTCCGGGCCGGCAGGTGGATGGGATGGATGTCATCGCCGTCTACGAGGCCATGGTAGCGGCGGTCGAACACGCGCGCAGTGGCCAGGGCCCGGTGCTGCTGGAAGCCAAAACCTATCGCTTCCGCGCGCACTCGATGACCGACCCTGTCTACTACCGCACGCGCGAAGAAGAGCATCACTGGCGCACAACACGCGACCCCATCAGCATCTTCGAGCAAAAATTGCGCGATCTCGGCATAGGGACACAGGCCGAATTTGACGCCAATGACGAGAGGGCTATCCAGGTTTCCGAAGACGCGGCGGATTTTGCCGAGAACAGCCCGGACCCCGCGCCGGAAGAGCTTTATACCGACGTAATGGTCGATAATTCTACCGCCCTCAGCTACCGCCATCGTTAGAGCGGATCTTACGAGAGGAAATAATTCCACATGCGTACCATTACCTATCGTGACGCGCTGCGCGAGGCCATTCGCGAAGAGATGCAGCGCGATGAGCGTGTCTTTATCATGGGCGAGGATATCGCGGGTTACGGTGGCACCTATGCCGTCACAAAAGGACTTTTCGAAGAATTTGGTGAAAAGCGCGTGCGCGATACCCCCCTCGCGGAAGAAGTGATCGCCGGAACAGGCATCGGCGCCGCCCTTGGTGGTTTACGCCCCATCATCGAGATCATGACCATCAACTTCAGCATACTGGCCGCCGACCAGATCGTCAACAGCGCCGCCAAAATGCGCTACATGTTCGGTGGGCAGCCGCAGGTGCCGCTGGTCATACGCACGCCCGGCGGCGGTGGAGCGCAGCGCGGCGCGCAGCACTCGCAAATGCTGGAGTCCTGGTATGCCCATATCCCCGGCCTCAAGGTCGTCATGCCCGCCACACCATATGATGCCAAGGGGATGCTGAAATCAGCTGTGCGCGACCCTGACCCCGTCCTCTTTATCGAGCACGAATTACTCTACAACGTCAAGGGCGAGGTTCCCGACGAAGGCGTAGAATATACTGTGCCACTGGATCGCGCGGACATCAAACGCGAGGGCAAGCACATCACCATCATCACCTTCTCACGCATGCTGCACGTCACCTTGCAGGCCGCAGAAGACCTGGCAAAAGAGGGTATCGACGCGGAAGTGCTTGATTTAAGGAGCATCCGTCCCATCGATATCGACCTGATCATCGATTCGGTGAAGAAGACCAATCGCGTGGTAATTGCCGAGGAGGGCTGGAAATATTTTGGCACCGGCCAGGGGCTTGCCGCGCTCATCTACGAACACGCCTTCGACTATATGGACGCGCCTATCCAGCATGTCAACAGCGCCGACGTACCCATGCCGTACTCCAAAGTCCTGGAACGCGCTGCCCTACCCAACAAAAACGACATCGTCCAGGCGGCAAAGAAAATCGTGCCACCGGCGCTTGTAGGAGCTTAGGCACTAACATAGTAACATCCGAAACTTCGGAGAACAATCATGAAAACAATCGAAATGCCCAAGTTGGGCGATACAATGGAAGAAGGCAAGATTCTGCGCTGGATCAAGCGCGAAGGTGACCCGGTCAAAAAGGGAGAACCCGTCGCGGAAGTCGAGACCGACAAGGTGAACATCGAGATCGAATCGTTCGCCAGTGGCACATTGCGCAAAATCCTGGTACCTGAAGGCGCATCCGCCCCCATCGGCGCGGACATAGCGCTTGTCGGAACTCCTGACGAACCTCTCCCCGGTACAATTGAAGGCAATGGAAATGGCAAGGCCACTCCGGCAGCGTCACAAGGTAGGCAGAATAGCGCAGTGAATTCCTCGACCTCCTCGCCTGCCCAAAACCCGGCAGGCATGGCAGTGGAAAACATACCGGTACCACAGGCGGCAACCACAACCATGACGAAACAGGCGCCTTCAACCGCCGAACAGGGCCGCGTCTTCATTTCGCCCATCGCGCGCCGCCTGGCCGAAGAGCATTCCATCGACTACCGGTATATTCGTGGCACCGGTCCTAACGGGCGCATCATTAAGATGGATATCGAAGCTGCCCTGGCCCAGGCCGCGCAGCAGGTCGCAACGCCGGTTGCCTTGCCTATAGCGGCAGAACCGGTTCCGGCTGCTATAGACACCGGCGATGTCGTCGAGATACCGCTCACCTCTATGCGCCGCACCATCGCGAAGCGCCTGAGCCAGAGCATGCAGGTCGCGCCGCATTTCTACGTCACCAGCGTCATCGATACGGGCAAATTGGCCGCACTGCGCCAGCAGATCAATGAGTACGCCGCGAACGATCCCGTACCCGTCAAGGTCAGCTTCAACGACCTGATCATCAGGGCCGTCGCGCTGGCGCTCGTGCGCGTACCGCAGGTGAATGTCTCCTTCGCTGAAGACCGCCTGCTTCAGAAGAAATCGGTGCATATCGGCATGGCTGTGGCGCTCGAACAGGGCCTGATCGTTCCCGTGCTGCACAATGTCGATTCCAGGGGCATTCTCGATATCGCCCGCGAATCGCATCGTCTATCGGAAGCGGCTCGTTCCGGCAAACTGCGTCCCGAAGACCTGAGCGGGGGCACTTTCACCGTCAGCAACCTGGGCATGTTCGACGTGGAGAGCTTCACCGCCGTTATCAATCCGCCGGAGTCGGCTATTCTGGCGGTCGGCTCCATCACTCCGACCCCGGCGGTCGTGGATGGCCAGGTCGTGGTACGAGATCGCATGAAGGTGACGCTCTCGTCAGATCACCGCGCTATCGATGGCGCTATTGCCGCCCGTTTCTTACAGGAAGTGAAACGACTGTTGGAGGAGCCGCTGGGCTTGTTATTGTAGATGGGAGATGTTTTTATGGCGACCTATACCATCAACGGTGTAACCCTGGCGTTGATGCAAGGAGATATTGTGAAGGTGCAGGCCGACGCTATCGTCAACGCGGCGAACAAATGGTTGGCCGGCGGTGGCGGCGTTGATGGCGCCATTCACCGCGCCGGCGGCCCCACCATTATGGAGGAATGCCGCAAAATCGGCGGCTGTCCCACCGGCAGCGCGGTCGCAACCTCGGCGGGCAATCTGCACGCGAAATATGTGTTCCATGCCGTCGGCCCCATGTACAGTGGCAGCAAGGAGGATGAACGCCTGCTTGCCAGTGCCTATCAATGCTGCCTCGACCTGGCCGAGCAATACTCTGTACAAAGCATCGCGTTCCCTTCGATCAGCACAGGAGTCTATGGCTATCCCTTGCATCTGGCCGCTCCCATCGCGCTGCGCACCATCGTCCAGCACATCCAGAAGCCAACGAGTCTGAAGCAGGTACTCGTAGTTTTGTACGGGGACCAGGCATATCAGGCCTATGAAAGAGCCATGAGTGATGTAGTCAATCAATAATTTGAACGCCAGCAACCTATCAGACGTACGCCTGGCAGGTTGCTGACGTTCAAATTATTGATTAGATTTTCCCCCAATTTTCCCCCTCGCGTTGACCCTTCTGCGCACTCATGGTACACTTCAGGAACACGAAAACAAGATGAAACAGGTAGATACAATCAATCTATCGAAGGCCGTCGATATGAACATCTGAGGCAAGGAGGGTATCCGGCATGTGGACATCGACCCTGGAACTGAACCCAAGGCGCGTATTGATGACCCAGTTATTGGGGCGCGTCTGGCGCGGCGCCTATTTCTCCTCGTTTGCTCCCTTGCAGGTGCAGAATCTGCCACGGCAACCACTGCCTGCATCGTCTGACTGGGTGCGGGTGCGCAATCACCTCGCAGGCATATGCGGCAGCGACCTGCACCTGATCTATCTTGATGGCTCCCTGCGCAGCGCGCCTGCCGCCCTGCCGGGTCACACCTACACGTACCCCGGACATGAGGTCGTCGGCGAGGTCGTCGAGGTTGGAGACGAGGTAAAACGCCTGCATGTCGGTGATCGCGTGGTGCTTCAAAGCGGCCCCAGCTGCCTTTCAGCGGGAGTCGAGCCGCCCTGCCGTTCGTGCGCCGCCGGTAATTACAACCTGTGCGAGCAGGGCAATCTGCCTGGCCCGGAGCCGGTTGGCGGCGGTTGGAGCGAAGAAATGCTGCTTTCGGAAAAGCAACTCTTTCGCATCCCCTCCACGATGAGCGATGAACAGGCCGTGCTGCTCGAACCCTCTGCCGTCGCCGTACATGCCGTCTTGCGCCACGTTCCACGTCCGGGCGACCATGTCCTCATCATCGGCGCGGGCACTATCGGGCTGCTCGTCTTGCAAGTCCTGCGCGCCCTTGCCCCGCAGACGCGCGTTAGCGTGATGGCCCGCCACGCTTTCCAGGTCGAACAGGCCACGCGCATGGGCGCATCCTACATCCTCTATCCCCAGGATACCTACCAGAGCGTCAAACTCACGACAGGCGCGCAGCTCTATAGCGGCATGTTCGGCAACAAGATGATGCTGGGCGGCTACGATGCCATCTATGATACCGTCGGCACGCAGCGCACCCTCCATGATGCCTTGCGCTGGACTCGCGCCGGTGGCAGCGTGGTTCTCATTGGAGTCAACCTGCATCTTGTCCATATCGACCTCAGCCCTGTCTGGTACCAGGAAGTCAACCTGCTCGGTTCAGTGGCTCACGGCATGGAAACCTGGCCCATCGGCTCGCGCGAACATCGCTCCACCTTTTCGGTAGCGACCGAGTTAATTCAATCAGGCCAGATACAGCCCGAAAAATTGATAACCCATCGTTTCGCGCTGAGTAATTTCAAGGATGCGCTTAGCGCCTCGACCGGCAAATCCCAGAGCCGCGCCATCAAGGTCGTTTTCGATTATGCCCTGATGCCGGCAACGGTCGTACCCAATGTGCGCGCAACGGGCCGCCAGCGCCGTCCTGCCACGACTACGATAACGCAGGCGCCAGAACCTGCCACACCTTTGAATAATGAGGAACCGGCTGTTCCACAAGAGATCTCCCGTCATACCGGGGCTCCCGTGCCTTCGAAGGCGAATAGCGACATACTGCAGCCACCGGCAACTTTACCCCCTTCGATAAAAGTAGATGACGACAGGACGGTAACCGTGCCAAAACTAAGACGCACCAGGCAAATTCATATCCAACCATTGCCTAAAAACACTGAGGACATACAAATATCTCAAGATGCAGCAGAGAACGCGCATGCGCAGCCAACTGGTGCAACAAATGGTGCTCCTGAAACGTTAGAAGGAGTAGATGCGCCATCACCCGCGTCCAATGAAAACCCATAAAATAGAATTGATCAGGATTATTATGAAACCCCGACATTTGCCTGTCAGGAGAATATATGATTAGTTCCAATCAGGATTCCCAAAGGCCGTCCAGGCCTGACCAGCTTCAATATACTACACCTGCCAAACGCGCGCCTGCCTCACGTCCAAAGCGTCGCCGGCGCGGGCCGGTGCTTATTTTACTGGCAGCCCTGGCAATCCTGATCACATTGGGCGCTATTTTCGGCTCCAGCCTGCTTAATAGCTCAAGTGGCTTGAATACTCCTACGGCATCAGCGGCGAGCGGCCCGTTTGTGAAGCCGCCGCTCAATGCTGCTCAAATCAACGCCATCATGCATCTGACAGGCTATATGAAGTACAAACAGCTCGCGGCCCTCTATGTATCGCGTATGTCCCTGGACGAGGAAATCGGCCAGCTGATTATGGTTGAATACGCGGATACCTACTATTCGCCTGATCTCAATTACATGATCTCTAACCTGCACGCGGGCGGCGTCATCATGTACGAATTCCAGATGCAGACATTCGACCAGACCAAACACGATATTGCCGAGATGCAGCAGCACGCCAGTATTCCGCTGCTCATTTCGACGGACGAAGAGGGCGGCCCGTATGTTCACCGCCTCTCGCACATCTATGGCCCTCGCATGTCGGCCAGCGATATTGCCGCTACCGGCGATCCCAATGTAGCCACCCAGCAGGGATTGAAGGCGGCGCATGACTTGCTGTCGCTCGGCATCAACGAGAACCTGGCGCCCGATGTCGATGTCAACCTGGTCAACGGCTACGATATGGTGACGCGCACATTTGGCGATACCCCGCAGTCCGTCATCGAATTTGCCGGCGCTTATATGAAGGCCTTGCAAGGCGCGGGCGTCATTGCCTGCATCAAGCATTTTCCCGGGCTTGGTGACGCCGTCACCGATGCGCACACCAGCCTGCCGGTCGTCAATCGCACGAAGCAGCAAATCTACTCGGTAGAACTCGCGCCATACAAGGCCTTCATTCAATCGCCTGATCGATTGCTCAATCCGGGCATGATTATGCCGACCGACGTGCTAATGCCCGCCATCGACCCGAAATATCCGGCGGAACTCTCGCACATCTTCATGACCGATATCCTGCGCGACCAGCTCGGCTATGATGGCGTCGTCCTTACCGATGCCTTATACATGCAGGGCATTTCTCAGACCTGGAGCATGCCAGAAGCCGCTGTGCTGGCGCTCAATGCCGGCAATGATATGCTGCTCGGCCCCACCGGATCAGCTCAGACGGAAGCCATGATTGAGGGCATCAAAGCAGCCCTACAAAACGGCACGCTGCTGAAATCCCGTATCGACCAGGCCGCGACTCGCATCATCGCCTTGAAAATGGAAGATCATCTGATGCCCGCGATCCCCCCACAATCATAAATCGAGCATCATTGTAGGGGCGGAAGCCCCCTCAGGCAGGAGTTTCTATGTCCAACATAAGCAAACGACCAGGCATAGTAAGGCGGATATCGCTACGCTCCTCAATTCTAAACCACTATTCATGCTATCGCCGGACGCTCGCCATTCTCATTTTGCTGCTCCTGCTGGCCCTGGTTGTCATTGTGGGTGGAGATGTCAACCTGCAAGCATTTAGCGATATATCTGACTTGCAGTCAAACGGGGCGGTTTCAGGTTCTTTCATCCAGATGCCGCTCGATACCACGCAGGTCAATGACCTCGGCCATCTCATGAATCATATGCAATATAAGCAACTGGCAAAGCTGTACGTTTCGCATATGACGCTGGATGAGAAACTCGGCCAGCTCTTCATGGTGCAGTCCTACGACCAGTACTACTCGCCGGCGCTGGAGATGATGGTTGACCAGCTGCATGCAGGGGGCGTCATCATGTACGCCTTTCAAATGCAGACCTTCCAGCAAACGCGCCATGATATCCTTGAGACGCAACAACACGCCACCATTCCACTCATCATAGCCGCCGACGAGGAAGGGGGATATGTGGAGCGCGTGCAGAACATCTTCGGGCATCATCCAGGAGCGCTTGAGATTTATGAAACCGGCAATGTCAACCTGGCGACTCAGGCCGGGAACAGAATCGCGCGTGATCTACAATCGCTTGGCATCAACGCCGACCTGGCTCCTGACGTGGATGTGCAGTTAGTCGATGGCCCCGACCAGTACCTGCGCACCTGGGGCTATACTCCGCAATCGGTGATCAAATTCGGTGGCGCCTACCTGCGCGCCGTCCAGGGCGATGGCGAGATCGCCTGCCTCAAGCATTTTCCGGGCCTGGGAGCGGCCTCTACCGATGCGCACTACGACCTGCCCGTCATCAAGCGCAGCGCCGCTCAAATCTACTCCGTGGAACTCGCGCCGTTCAAAGCCTTCATCCAATCCAAAAACAAGCTGGACAACCCTGGCATGATTATGTCAACCGATCTGCTAATGCCTGCCATTGATCCTACGATGCCCGCCGAACTCTCACACATCTTCATGACCGATATCCTGCGCAACCAGCTTGGCTACGACGGTGTCGTGATTACCGACGCTTTATGGATGACGGGAATCGCGGAGAAATGGAATTTAGCACAGGCCGGAGTGCTGGCGCTGAACGCCGGCAACGACATGCTGCTCGGCGCAATCGGCCCCTACCAGATGATGGATATGATCAACGGTCTGAAAGCCGCCTTGCAGGACGGTACGCTCTCCATGGTTCGCGTGAACGAGGCCGTCACGAGGATTATCGCGTTGAAGATGCAATACCATATCATCCCGGTGGCGCAGGCGTAACAGTGATAGAGGTGAGGGACGCCACCAAGGTCACGACGACCCTCGTTGCAAACGCTCGATGATATCTTTCAAGCGGCGTGTCTCGGCGGCATGCTGGTCCTGCATCTGCTGCATCTCTTCCTCAAGC
This sequence comes from Ktedonobacteraceae bacterium, assembly GCA_035653615.1. Classification (NCBI taxonomy): domain Bacteria; kingdom Bacillati; phylum Chloroflexota; class Ktedonobacteria; order Ktedonobacterales; family Ktedonobacteraceae; species Ktedonobacteraceae bacterium. The sequence goes on from DASRBN010000034.1 coordinate 59,989, forward strand.
TCCTGCTGCATCTGTTCCATGCGGTCCTTCATGTGCAGGATGACCTCAACGCCGGCCAGGTTGACGCCCAGGTCGCGCATCCAACGGCGAATTTGCACGACGCGCTCGATATCACGGTCAGAATAGAGGCGTGGGCTATGCGGACTATTCCCTTTGCGAGCAGGAGAGATCAACCCGAGACGCTCATAATGACGTAGCGTCTGCTCATGTACCTCGGCTTTTACTGCCGCTACACTGATCACATACCACGCGCCGTCGTCTTTTTCGGCCAACGTACACCCCTCCTTCCTGCTCTCATCTTATTTTGAGTGCGCTTCAACCCCGCCCCTGCGGCTGTGTGCCAGTTGCTCGAACAGTTCGCGTTCCTCGGTGGTGAGTCCCATTGGCAGCACTACCTTGACGCGTGCGAAGAGATTGCCGCTGCCATCACCACGCAGGTGCGGCATACCTTTACCGGCCAGGCGGAACAGACGCCCATTCTGTGTCTCAGCAGGTATGGTCAGGATGAGCTTGCGGCCATCCGGTAGGGGCACAGGCACCTGGCCTCCCAGCATCGCAATTACCAGGTCCACATCGATATCGACGTAAAGATCATCGCCCTTGCGCTCGTATTGCGCGTCGGGTTTGACGCTGATCACCAGGAAGAGATCGCCACGCGGTCCGCCGCCGATCCCCGGTTGTCCCTCGCCCGCGACCCGAATCTTGGAACCATTATCGACACCCGCTGGAATCTTGACCTGGATGCGTTTACTGCGCGCAATCATGCCTTGCGCGCCACAATTCGTGCAGGGCTTGCCGCCAACTTCCCCCGTACCACGGCAGAGCGGGCACACCTCGGTGGATTGGATGTTGAAGGTGCGGGTAGCGCCAATATAGGCTTCCGCCAGCGTCACTTCAACTGGCTGCTCGATATTATCGCCCACGCGCCGGCGATAATCCGGGCGCGTGCCGCCAGGACGCTGGGCACCCGCTCCGGCACGCCCAAACAGCGCCTCGAAGAAGTCGGAAAAACTCCCGCTCGAATCATAGTCCATTGGCGAGCTGCGATACGTGTAAGTACGCCTGCCGGCGCCTGGCGAGAAGCCAAACTGTTCCTGCCAGTTCGGGCCAAGCGTATCATATTTGCGGCGCTTATCGGGATCAGAAAGTACTTCGTAGGCCTCGTTGATCTCCTTGAACTTCTCCTCGGCCTTCTTATCGCCAGGATTGACGTCAGGATGATACTTGCGCGCCAGCTTGCGAAAGGCCTTCTTGATATCGTCCGCGCTGGCGCTTTTCGAGACGCCGAGTATTTTATAATAATCTTTGTAATCCATCGTCCGGCCCCTTCTGTGTGGCCTTTACTTTATGCACTGCAAGCCGTACATATACTTATTGCGCCTGTTTATTGCCCGCGCTTACCTTCACGCGTGCCGGGCGCAGCGTCTCATCGCCCAGCTTATAGCCCTTGAGCACCTCTTCAACGACCGTGCCTTCGGGCTTGTCCGTATCCTCGACCGCCTCGATTGCCTCATGCACATATGGATCGAAAGTCTCGCCTACCGTGGCAACAGGGGTCAATCCTTCGCCGCGCATCACCTCATTCATCTGCCACATCAGCATACGCAACGCCTGCTGCAACCCTTGCGAGTCCATCGTATCTTGATATTTTAAGGCCCGTTCCACGTTATCCATCACGCCCAATATCTTCTGGAACAGTTCGCGCTTCTCCCGCTGCACGCGATCCACCGCCATACGCTCCTGGCGCTTGCGGAAATTCTCCATATCGGCGCGCTCGCGCAGGTATTTGTTCCAATTTTCGGCGGCTTCTCGCTTAGCCTGCGCCAGCTGCGCTTCCAGTTCGGCAATCCTCTGTGCTTCGGGGGAAGGAGCGGGAGCGGCTTCCTGCTGTGGCGTTTCCTCTTTTGCTGTTGGCTCCCCGTTCTGATCCTGTTCCGACGTTAACTCCTGGGACTCTTCCATAACAACGTGTATCTCCTTATTCCATTGAAAAGAATAGTGCTTTTAAGCTGTTTTTATCGTCTTCAAAGTATAAAACTTGAGTCGATGGGTGTCAAGTTTTTGAATCATAACTCGGCCCTCTCTCAGGCTCCTAAATAGCTCAATTATAGTTCAGAAAAGCCTTTGGCAGTATTGAGCGTGCCAGCATGGTAGCTCACATTACCATAGGGATCAAACACCTGATTCTCCTTGATGACGGCGCCACCTGCCGGGTTGGTGATGCTGGCCAGGATACTGCCCTCTGCATCGGTCAGGTAGAAGGACGTGCCATTGGCATCGCTGGAACCCAGCAGGTGACCGGCTAAGAAATAATAGTAGGTGTTGGATTGATTGGTGCTGCCATCTGCGCTGTACTGGTGTTCCTCTAAGCCGAAGGCGTAGAGAGTCAAGCTAGTGCCACTGCTGTTGGTCGAACGACGCAGGATGCGGTTGCCACTAGCGTCGTAGAGATACTGTTCCTGGTTGGTGCTGCCGACGTACCACTGCGTCAGGTGGTCGAGGATGTCATAGGTCAGGGTACTGGTGCTGCCACTGTAGGTGCGGCCGATGAGGTTGCCCCACTGATCGTAGCTGGTGCCGTAGACGTTGCCGCTCTTGCTCGAGCAGGTCGAGCCGGCGGCATAGACCCCGCTCAACTGGTGCGGGGCGCCGCTGTTGCAGTAGAGATACTGGTACGGCGTTAGGAGGTGGTGGCCGGCGTGAGTGACGAACTGTCCGACCCCGAGGAGATCAGCTGCTGCACCACCTGCACGCTCCAGGCCAGGTCATCGGGATGGGCATAATGGCCGCTATAGCTGCCAGAGGAGCAATCGGAGACATTCCAGGTGCAGTAGAGGGCATCATAGCGATTGTCGGTGATGTCGCCGTGCTGATTCTTGATGGTGGGAGTGCCATCGCTGTTGTTGTAGGCGCGCTGGTAGATCACCGAAGCGCCGATGCCCGCGTTGAGGTCCTGATAGCTGTTCAGGTAGGACCAGCGCGTGGTGTTCTGAAATTGCTGGCCCTTCTGATTTTGGTCCATGCTATCGTAGTAGGTATCCGTCAGCTGCGTATAGCCAAAGGTGACGACGGGCAGCTGGTGAGCGGTGCCATTCTGGTAGACGAGCGGTTGAATCTGCTCGAGCAGGTGCTCGCCGGCACAGTAGCCCGGGTCGCCGTAGGAGAAGTTGTACCCAAAGGCGGCATTGCTGGAGTTGTCCAGATTGAGATAACTGGTGATGCCCACCAGCGTGAAGGTGCCCATCACGGAGGGTGCGGTAAAGCCGCCGGACTTCTGCACCGGGTCATCGCAGCGGGCCTGAGGAGGAGCCGGCGGATTGCTGCACGGATCATTTTTGCTGTAGTCGTAGGCGGTGGCCCAATTGCCATCTGCGAACGGGGCCAGGTAGCTGAAGTCGATGGTGCCGGCCGTATTAGTGGTGCTGATCGTCTTGAGATCGCTGCTGATGCCGTAGGTGATCTGTTTGATGACAACATCGCGCACGGTATCGCCGCTGGGGCAGGGCGAGACGTAGCTGCCGGTGGAGCAGTCCTGCAGGTAGGAGACCTGGATCAGCTTGTAGTAGGATTGGTTGGTTCCATCAGGCAGCAGAACACGCAGGATGAGCTAGCACCCCTCTTCAGGTGAAAGGATAGCGAAAAAGGCCAGTTCTCGACTGGCAAAGTCACAGCATTAAGACATACAGAGGCTCATTTCTACCGGTTTTATGCTCTTTAGGGATTTTGCGGAACGGCCCCATGCTGGACGCAATAAATCTAGCCTCTACCCCTTGCCAACGCCCCTCCCTTCGGATAGACTAAAGCGTGAAAGTTTCATTGCAAGGAGTATTTGATAGTGTCTAGTAGTTTAATTGTGGTGAGTACATTTCCATTCTCGCCTGCATTGCAGCAGGCGCTCCGCGAGGCAGCGGCAAGTGCGGACGTCGTATGTGTATCAAATGCTGAAGAGCTTGCAACGCACCTGCATAACGCGGAGATTTTATGTACCTATATGGTGCCGGCGAACTGGCGCGAGCAGGCGCCGCGGCTTCGCTGGCTGCAATACCCAGGCGCCGGCGTCGATGCGCTACAACCGACCGGTTTGCTTGATGCCGGCAGCGGGGTGATTGTTACGACCGCTACAGGCATTCATTCGACGGTTATCAGCGAGTATGTGTTCGGCAGTATGCTGATGTTCAACTGGAACTGGCCGCAGATGGTACGCCTGCAGGATGGACACATCTGGGCACGGAGCGCCAGCTGGTACAATCTGGGGGGACGCGAACTGGCGGGCCAGACGCTGGGAATCGTGGGCCTGGGAAGCATCGGGCGGCGCGTTGCGCAGCTCGGCAGGGCCTTTGGTATGCGTATCGCTGCTACCCGGCGTACAGTGCGCGAGGGAGAGAAAGACGCGGACGTGGATGAGCTGTTTCCGGCGAACAAATTGCACGATTTGCTGGCAATCAGCGATTACGTGGTGATTGCCGTCCCACTGACGCCTCAGACGGAGAAGTTAATCGGCGAAGCTGAACTGCGGGCAATGCGACCCAATGCGTATCTTGTCAACATCGCGCGCGGGCGGGTGCTCGATGAGCAGGCGCTGATTCGCGCGCTGCGCGAAAGGTGGATCGCGGGGGCGGGCCTGGATGTGACAGAAGAGGAGCCGCTGCCGCCCTCCAGTCCTCTATATGCAATGCCGAACGTCATACTGACTCCCCATATTTCGGGAGCCAGTATCCATTATGATGAGCGGCTGGCGGCATTGTTTGCTGAAAACCTGCGCCGTTATCGCACGGGCCAGCCCTTGCTGAACAGGTATGACCCGGCGCGAGGATATTGAGGCGCCCTGACAGGTAGAGAGAGGGAGTTTTTGTGCTATGAGTACTGCAGATCTGGGTGTTGTGAAGGTGCTGGGGGCTGACGCGGTAGGCCAGCCCGGTCAACGTCGTTTTCGTCTTTTTGTCCAGGGCCAGCGCCCGGCGCTTTCCGCCATCATGTGGCTGGAGAAGGAACAACTGAGTAATCTTTCGCTGGCATTAGATCGTGTTCTGGCACAACTGACGGAAGGGCGCATACTGCGCACAGAGGCGCAGGCCGGCCCGCCACCTCGTCCCATCGAAATGCCGGCTACATTTCCTAAAAGCCCCGATTACGAGTTCCAGATTGGACGACTGCTGCTGAATTACGAAGAGAGGCGCGAATTACTGGCGTTGATAGCTGTGCCGATGGAGATACGCATGGAACCGGGGTCGACGGAACCCCAGGTTCTTTTGCTGGAGGATGAGGCGATCTCGTTTCTCTTTACCTTTCAGCAGGCGCAGGAGTTGACACGGTCGATAAGCACTCTGATAAGCAGTGGAAGGCCGATTTGTCCTCTCTGCCATACACCGCTCGATGGTGGGCCGCATGCCTGCGTCAAGCAGAATGGACATCGTGAGATCGTGCAGATAGTGGAAGACGACGAGGAAGAAGAAGAGGAGTAAAAGAAAGCGGGCCAATAGTGCTGGCACCCGCGCGGGTGCCAGCACTATTGGCCCGCTTTCTTTTACTCGAGTCTAGTCCACGCAGAGGTACTTATTTGCCTTTTCGAGGTAATATGCTTCGTTTGCCTCTATCATGAGTTTATGGAGTACAACGATGTCTGCGTCAGGCAGACGCTCAACCGGCTGGACACACAAACGCATTACAGCACGACCATGCTCTATGACCTGGATGTAGCCCTTATTACGCGGGACACGGTACACGCGACCCGGATCGGTCGGACTTGGAATCTCCAGGTAACCCCGCCAGATAAGTTGTCGAGTTTGTTCAGGCGTAAGCAGATCACGCTGCAAATGAGCCGCGCGTCGTTCAGCACGCGACCAGCCCTTGAAGTACGGCTGAAAAATCAACCATAACATCGGGCAGACCGCCAGCGCGACGACGATCCAACCCAGGATAGTCAATACCTGAGCAACCAATGTCAACCGCCAACGACTCGCGGGACAAGGACTATCTGTTCGGCTGTTTGGTCGAACTGTTCAATACGCTCGGCCGGTTTGCCAGGGTTGATTCGGAAGGCAGTGGCGCCTTTTGAGCGCTCCTGAGCGAAAATACGCTCTGCTTCACGAACAGCAGCAGCAGCCTCCGGGTCTCCGGCGAGAACTTTCTGCTCATCCCAGGTAATCCGGTCATCACCACGCCGTGACATCACCCGTAACATTCCCACAGTCGTTCCTCCTTCGATGTAGGGGCATCGACTCGCATTCCGGTGGGAAACGAGGCGAATACCCAACCTTGAGCGGGCCTGCCGAGGATGGAAGTGCAACAACACACCCTCAGAACAAGCCGATCGTTAGATTAACCACTACAAAAACGAACTACGCTACATGGTACGTACATACAAGGCGTTGATACCCATCAGGGTATCCTAAGAGGATTACGTTTTGATTTAATAGTTGGTTTCTAGCCCGCGTGCTTGACCTGGCCGCAGCAATTCAAACGCACTACGCTTCACTGCATTGAGGCGATAGGCTCGATAGGTAGATTCTACACCCGGTGGGGCGCGCTACCTCTGGACCCTACGCACCCCAGACTTCCTACTGTTAATTGTACGTAACAAATGGCCTTACGTCAATGGTTGGTTGTAGAGATTTTTGAATGAATCAGTTTGCCATTTGCAGCTTTGCGCCACACTCAGGGCAGAAGCGAGCGCTGTTTTCGACCTGCACTGAGCAATTCGGACAGAACAGGTCGGGCAGGGGCAATCTGGTGCCGCAATCCTGGCAGAATTTTCCCGGCGGTCCCACCCTGCGGCACGTAGGACACATGACGCCCTGGGGATAACCGCCGGTAGCACTGGCTCCAAAGATCGCCGCCGAGGGAGATGGCGCATCGCCAATGATGGGCGAACCGCCAGCAGTGCGAGGCAAACCGCCGCTCCCGGTGCCGGGCTTGACAAGATCAGGAGTGGCAGCTGATGGAATAGCTTCAGTATTGAACTGCGGGGCATGATAATTCTGCTCGATTTGTTTGCGCTGCGCCTCGATATTCATTTCGTGCTGGAACATAGTGCCATCTGCTTTCAGGTCGGGAGCGCAAGACGTACAGAGATTCAGTTTGGCATTGAAACAACGCATGCATACCGTGCGATGGCATTTGGGGCAGAGATGAAACTCGTGCTGCACCTCGGCCCAGGATTTCTGGAGCGCATCGGCCTGTTCCTGGTGCCATTTTGAGCCATAAATCTGCTCGCCCGCCTCGGCTGCCCGTCCCCAAAATCCCCCTAAAAGGCCCACACCGATATCCAGCACGTTCTGACCCGTGCTGACTTTGGATCGGATTGGCCTGGTATCGACCGACCAGTAGCATTCCTGGCAGGTGAAACGGAATGCGAAATACCCCTGCGATTGATCGCTCATATCCTGGTAGATGTTAGGGACGACGTAACGTTGTGACATGTACTGGAACCTCGTTTCTGTGGGACCGATAAATCGACCCACTACCTTTACTACGGTATTTTGCCAAACTCTATAATCTGGCCCCCTACCAAAAACAATAGTAAATACGCGGTTATTTAGCGACGATAACCGCGACGGCGGCAGTGCCGGGGCCGGTATGCGTCCCCAGGACGGCGCCAAGTTTATAGATCGGTAACTCGCCATGATAGGTCTTGCGCAAGACCTGAACAAGTTGCTGGCCCACCTCCTCGCTTGATTCGGCAACGCTGATGTGTTCGATATTCCCCATCTCGCTGACCAGTTGCGCGACGCGTTCAAATGCCTTGTTGCGCGTTCTCGGCTGCTCTACGGCCACGACCTCGCCATTCTTTAAGGAGACGATAGGCTTGACGCTGAGCATATTGCCGAGAAACGCCCTGGCGCCGCCAATACGCCCACCGCGTTTGAGATATTCGAGCGTATCCAGCACGGCCAGGATGCGCGTCCTTGCCAGTGTATCCAGCAGGTGAGCCTTGATCTCCTCAAGCCCCAGGCCTTCACGCGCCTCTTTTGCCGCCTGCATAATGGGCAGCGACATACTGACACTGATATTTTGCGAGTCTACGATATCGATAGGAATCTTGCGGACGCTTTCGGGCAGTGTGTCGCGCGCGGTGCAGGCGGATTGATAGGTGCCGCTCAGCTTTGCCGAGAGGTGAACGGAGAGGATGGCATCGGCCCCTTCGTCGATCAGCCGCGTATAGGCTGCTTGAAAAGCGGCCGGTGATGGTTGCGATGTGCGCGGCAGGGACTTGCTCGATGCCAGCTTGCGGTAGAAAGTGGCATTATCGAGTTCCACACCATCCAGGTAGGCTTCGTCGCCAAAAAAGACGGTGAGCGGCACGATGACGATCCCAAGTTCCTCCGCCTCCCGCGGTGAAATATCCACCGTGCTATCTGTGACGATACGAACAACCATAAAACCACCTCTCAAAAATAATCATAAAGGCCGATCAATCGGCCCCTACTCCGCTGAAAGAATATAGGCATAATACGGTTGGCCACCATCGACGACCTCGATTTCAAGATGCGAGTGCTGTTCCTTGATATGCCTGGCCGTTTCTTCTGCCTGCTCGCGCGTCACATCTTCGCCGTAGTAAAGCGTGACGATTTCATAGTTATCGATGTTCATGCGCTCCAGCGTTTCGCGGATCACACGTGCTATATCCTGTCCGGCGAACGTCAGATTTCCATTGACCAGGCCGATGTAGTCGCCTTCGCGCACGCGCACGCCGCCGATCTGGGCCGAACGCACAGCGGTCGTAATCTCCGCCGTCTGTACATTTTTTGCTGCCCCGGTCATGGCCTGGCAATTGGCCTCAAAATCGGCCTCGAAGTTAAATGCGAGCAGCGCGGCGATGCCCTGGGGCATGGTATCTGTTGGAATGATGGCAACCTGTTTGGTAGTCAGATGAGGCACCTGCTGCGCGCTCAAGATAACGTTGCTATTATTGGGCAGCAAGATGACATTGTCAGTGCTGACGGCCTCGACCGCCGCGAGCAGTTCCTCGGTGCTGGGATTCATGGTCTGCCCGCCCGGCACGACAGCGCTGGCACCCAGGCCTGAGAACACTTTCTCGAAGCCCGCGCCCGATACGACGGCGACAACGGCTATCTGGCCGGTCACGGGACTCTCCGGTACAGCATCAGAGGCATGTTCGGCGGCGCTTTCGGCGGCATAGGTCAGACTCTGTTCCTGTAAATTTTCGATGTTGATGTCGAGCAGGCTGCCCAGGCTTACGCCATAATCGAGAATTTTGCCCGGCCATTCGGTATGCGTATGCACCTTAAGCATCTGCTCATCGCCGGCCACCACGGTGGAGACGCCGCCCATATCGATGATGGCCTGGCGAATGGCCTCCATATCCAGCTTCTGGTTCGTGGCGCGCAGCAGAAAGACGACTTCGTAGCCAAATTCTTCCTCGATCTGCACGCGCCCCTTTTTGACAACTGGCTCCGGCTGCTCCAACAGCACGGGAGATTTTGAGGAGCTTGATGGAGCGGGTACTGTTCCGGGTGCCACAATCGATTCGCCGCGCACGTAGCGCCATACGCCTTCCAGAATGGTGCAGAGCCCCTGGCCGCCGGAATCGACCACGCCCGCCTGCTTGAGAATTGGCAGCAGGTCGGGAGTGCGAGCCACCGATTGGCGTGCCGCCATCACCATCTCCTGCACCAGCGTCACCAGATCATCGTCGCGTTCGGCGCTCTTTTTTGCCGCCTCGGCAGTTTCGCGCACCACGGTCAGGATGGTGCCCTCGACCGGTTTGATGACGGCGCGATAGGCCATGCGCTGCGCCTCCTGCAAGGCATTGGCGAGGTCGGTAGCCGTGAATGTCTGTTTTTTGTCCAGCGCCTGCGCTATGCCCCGCAAAATCTGTGAGAGAATCACGCCGGAGTTGCCGCGCGCTCCCAGCAACGCGCCGTGCGCTATTTTCGCGGCCATCACACCGGCCGAGATTTCGTCGCTATTGACGATATCGCGCGTAGCGGCCTGCATGGTGGCCGCCATGTTGGAGCCGGTATCTCCGTCGGGCACGGGAAAGACATTGAGGGCATTAATCGCATCGCGGTGTTCTTCCAGCCAGGCCGCGCCTGCCAGCATGGCCTTCTTCAGGTCCTGGCCGTCAAATACGCTGATGCGCCGTAATCGTTGCGTGCGTACCGCCGTGTGCGGTGTTTGTTCCTGCATGCTGGCTCCAACAGGTAGCTTACCTGCTATCTATACTCTAGTATTGGCGCTGTTACCCAGTCCCTGCACATTGACATTGACCTGCGTCACAGGCACCCCTAACATCTTCTCGATAGAGAATTTGACGCTGCTCATGATATTATGCGCGATTTCGGAGATACGCAAACCATATTCCAATGCTACATACACATCGATGATGATCTGGTCGTCGATCACGCGCATCTGTATGCCCCGGTTGAGCTGCCCCGGTGGCAAAAAGACCGGACGCCCGTTGCGCAGGCGCGGGGCAGTGATGCCGACAACACCATAGCACTCACTGATCGCCTGTACCGCGATGCTATGAATGGCATTGGGCAGTACCTCGATCTTACCAAGAGGGCGTAATGTGTGTTCTGGCGGGATGGCAACTGTCTTTGGCATATGCATTTTAAAATTCTTCGCTTCGCTGGTGATTCTCCAGAACCTGGGCAGAGATTCTTCGCTGCGATCTCTTGCCAAAACGAGCGTATCGTGATATACTCGCATGGCGTGTCCGGGTTCTCTCCTGGGCGTTGCCATATCAATGGCCGCTCCAAAAATCGCAAGAGATTAAAACACATGCAGTATATCAAAAGCGCGAATGATTATCAAGCAGAACCGGCACGACACAGTCAGTATATCTACTCAGAGCAGGGAATGGATGACCCGGTGGCCGTGTTACTTCACAGAAGGGTACAAATCTCTGAGAAGAGCTGGGCATATGTATAGGAGAATAGAGAGGAAGGCAGGTAAAAACTATGTCAGGTCGTTGTGATATATGCGAACGCAAGCCGATGCATGGCAATAATGTGAGTTTCTCGCAGCGCCGCACGCGCCGCCGCTTCGTCTTGAACGTGCAGCGCCGCCGCATCGAGATCAACGGCGTCCCCCGCACCGTCAACATCTGCACGCGCTGCATGCGCACGATGATGAAGCTACCAAAAACAAAATAAATAACCAGCACATGAACGCTAAAAAATCTGGCCTGCCGCGGCAGGCCAGATTTTTTAGCGTTCATGTGCTGGTTATTTATTTACTACCTCTTTTAGCCACACGTAACCCAGCAAAGGAAACACCACAACCACCAGCCTGTTATACTCCCAGGCCTTCCTGAATTGCCCATGAAAAACACAGGAAATGGCCCTGGTCATGCCACAACCGGGACAACGAACACCGGAAATGGCGCGAACCAGGCACAAAGAAGGCCGATTCTCAAACCACGAGGTGGGAACCAGCACAAAAAAGACGGGAAGGAGTACTAAAAAACAGGCCTTCCCGTATGATTTGAGTGTAGCTCTTCTCATTGCGTTCGCAGTAGGGGCAGACCATTCGCATCGCGAAAATCGCCGGTGATGATCATGATCAGGTCGATCAGCGCCCAGATGCCGCAGCCGCCCAGCGTTAGTAGTTGCACCACACCAACAGCGGTATGCCCAGTATAAAAACGGTGTATGCCCAATCCGCCTAGAAATATGCATAGCAGGAGTGTGGTCAACCAGTCTTTTTGCGTCACTCCCGTTACCGGCGCTCCCCATACAGGCTGCTGGCCGTAGCCCTGCGCGTACTGGGTAGGCGGTATCTGCCCGTATTGCTGCTGGCCGTATTGCGGCTGTCCATATTGCTGTTGAGGTTGTCCATATTGCTGCCCATATTGTGGCTGTGGTTGAGGCTGCCCGTATTGCTGCTGGCCCTCATATCCCCTCTGTGGCTGTCCATAGGGTGGCGGACCGGGCTGCGGCTGCTGTGGCGGCCATTGCGATGGATATCCTGGTTGGTCGTTCATGTTATTCTCTCCTCTTTTCCTGGCTCGCTGGAGTTGCTTCCGCCTCCGGCGCGGACTTTTCATCCCCGCTTGAAAGACGGGCGCTTTTAAGCCCGTTTCCCTGTAATCTTCGTTCCACCAATACCAGTATAAACCTTCCTCATTATAGAGGAAATGCGGCGAGTTGGGAAGAGTTTCGTGACCCTGGTAATTCCCCAGCAATCTCCAGGACGAGGTGAGTTCAGGCGAATTCAGAAGCGCGCCGGAGATTCTTCGCTGCGCTCAGAATGACAGGCCCTGGAGACTCTGGCTGTCTCCGGGGCCTGTCATTCTGAGCGCGTGAACCGAAGCCCTGAGGCACGAAGGGGAAGAATCCCTGTCCAGGAGAATGGAAAGCCAGGCAAAAACTTCGCTGCTGCGCACAACAAACTACTCAAAAAAGGATTTTGATTTCACTCCAGCAGGGAATCAGGCACTTTTAGTTGCACCAGACAATATCGTAGTTTCCTGTGCGCGGCAGCAAGTATTGAAAAACAGCACGCGCTTTTAGGGGAAGTCGGTTATTGACTGAGCAGGAAGCTATCTGCTAATGGGCTGCGAGAACCATTTTCGCGCTTGTCGCCGACCACATTCACCGGCGGTTGCTGTCCGGTCGTCTGGCGATTGGACTGCGTATAGTTCCCATTAGACATGGACTGGGTAGGCTGAGAACTTTGCAAGCTCTGCAGGCTTTGCAGTGCTGCCTGTGATTGCGCATTGGAGTTGCCTGCTCCATCGGTGGCAAGCTGAATGGTCTTGCCCTCGATAACTACAGCGATACCCACGCCGCGCCTCAACTCGGCGAGCTGGCGGCGCAATTCACGGTTCTCCGCTTCCAAAGCGTCCATTAACTTTTTCTGTTCCAACAGCATTTGCGCAATGCCTTCAAAACCTGCGCTAGCAGCACGATCCATCATGGATTCCTCCTGCGAATTACTTGTTCTCAATAATTCTAAAACAAAATCTCCCAACACAACACAACACCTCCCGACTACACTACACCACGTTCATTAAGGGTACGATACGATCCCAAATGGCTGCCGCAACCGCCGCTTTGGGCATTACAGGCAGATCTTCCGTTTGACCGTTGGCATGGAAAATCAACACCTTATTGGTTTCTGTACCAAAGCCACTGTCAGGGCGACTCACATCATTAGCGACGAGCAAATCCAGGCGTTTAGCGCTCAGCTTCTGGCGCGCATTTTTAACCAGGTCGCTTGTCTCAGCTGCGAAGCCGACGCGCACCAGGCGCCGCCCGCCTCCCTGTTCATTTGTTGAGGCAGCAAGTTCCGCCAGGATATCCGGATTGCGCACCAGGCGCAAGGAGAAACCTCCCTGCGCATCGAATTCCTGCGCCTCGCCTCCGCCCTCCTTCTTGATCTTCTGAGACGCCGCCACTGCCGGGCGAAAATCTGCTACGGCGGCGCTCATTACCAGGGCATCCGCATTCACAACCGCTCTAAGGACGGCATCGCGCATCTGCACCGCGGTCTCGACTCTCTCAATCTCCACCCCGTAGGGCGCCTCCAACACTACGGGCCCCGAGATCAAGATGACGTGCGCGCCGCGATCACGTGCCTCGGCTGCCAGGGCATAGCCCATTTTGCCGGACGAGCGATTGCCGACGAAGCGAACCGGGTCGATAGGCTCCTGCGTTCCCCCCGCCGTAACTACGACCCGGCGGCCAGCAAGATCGCCTGTGCGCCCCAATGCTACCTGGATAGCGCCCAACAACACCGGCGTATCCGGCAAGCGGCCTATACCGACTTCTCCAGAGGCCAGCCTTCCCACTTCCGGCTCTACGATCATCGCCCCGCGCTCGCGCAACAGGGCCAGATTGGCCTGGGTAGCAGGATGCGCGTACATATGATGATGCATCGCGGGCGCTATTAACAATGGAGCCTTCGTTGCCAGCGCCACAGCGGTCAGCATATTGTCGGCCATACCATGCGCCAGCTTAGCGATAGTATTGGCTGTTGCCGGAACGACGACCAGCAACTCCGTCTCCTCAGCCAGAGCAATATGCGTCTCCGCGGCTCGCCCCGAAGGTTCCCATAAATCGGTATACACAGGACGGTGGCTCATCGTCGAAAACGTCAGCGGGCGAATAAACTCTTCCGCGCGTTCCGACATGATTACATCCACCAATGCACCCGCCTGTTGCAGGCGACTTACCAGCTCGACTGCCTTATATGATGCAATCCCACCACAAATACCGACGAGAATACGCCTGTCCAGTAACACCGTTTGCTTGCTCGTTCTTTACACGGGAGCCCGTTCAATCTTGCCCCAACAGGCCCGCCTAAGCAGGTACTGCTACAATAGCATAGAATGAAGCAGCCTACAAGAGCAATAACCAGAAGTACCATGTAGATTAAAAGAGCGGCTGGTTGAGTTTTTGTACGCAAAGCTCAGGTTGCATGATAAGCTGATGAAGTGCTATGATGCGAGTGCTCTAAGTCTTTCATATATGAATAACCGGTAATGCTCCTTTCCAGCGATGCAAATTTTTATTTCGAGGCCATTCCGCACAAGGGACGCACAACAGCAAACATATTTGCGCCACTATGGACAATCGAAAATGCTTTGCTGCGAGGGCAGGGCCACAATCGGACATCATTTGAGAGGATCCCGGTCATGAAAAAGCCTGCCAAAGCTGCCCCTAACCTGCTGCTTAAGCGGGCGCGCGAGCAGCGGGGCTGGTCGCAAGACGACGTAGCGCGTGAAGTCGGCACCGAGGCATTTACGGTGAGCCGCTGGGAACGTGGTATCGCGCTACCCAGTCCTTACTTCCGCAAGCAGCTCAGCTCGCTCTTTGGCCTGAGTCCCGCCGAACTCGGCCTGGTCCCGGCAAAAACTGACGAGGCCGGGGATGCGCCGCCGGTTGAGCAGGTCAATGCGGGCACCTCATCTCCTCTCGCACCTTCCGTATTCCCACTGCTGGATCCGGCCATTCCACCGCCATTGCCACAAGAGCATGGCCTCGTCGGACGCGATAACTTGCTGCTCCAACTCAAGCAGCGCCTCCTGCGTGGGGGACGCTTAGCGCTTTCCGCCATCAATGGCCTGCCGGGCGTTGGCAAAACCGCCCTGGCAACCGAGCTGGCTCATGACGAGGAGATACGGGCCTCTTTTACGGATGGTATCCTGTGGGCGGGCCTGGGCACCGAGCCGGATGTGCTGGGATTGCTGAGCCGCTGGGGCACGCTTTTGGGATGCAACCCTCCTGACCTGGCGCGGAGCAGCCGTCCTGAAGCATGGGCCAGCACTATCCATGCCGCCATCGGACAGCGCCGCATGCTGCTGGTCATCGATGACGCCTGGGACATCGCCGAGGCCCTGGCCTTTCAAGTAGGCGGTCCAAATTGTGCCTACCTGCTCACAACGCGCTTTCCAGAAATCGCCAACCGTTTCGCCGTCGATGGAGCCATAACGGTACCCGAGCTGGAGGTAACCGAGGGTCGTATCCTGCTGATGCGACTGGCGCCGGAAGTAGTGCAGGCGGAGCCGGTAGAGGCGCGGGAACTGGTAGCCGCCGTAGGAGGCCTGCCGCTCGCTTTGACGCTGCTGGGCAACTACTTGCGTGCGCAGACGCATAGCGGCCAACCGCGCAGGTTGCGAGCGGCGCTGGAACGCTTGCGCCGCGCCGACGAGCGCCTGCGCCTGGCCGAACCGCAGGCCCTGGTAGGCGCGCATCCCAGCCTGTCGGCGGGCACGCTTTTATCACTGCAAGCGGTGATTGGCATCAGCGACCAGCAGGTGAGCCAGCAGGCGCGTACTGGATTGCGAGCGCTGGCAATCTTCCCTCCCAAACCCAATACCTTCTCCGAGCATGCCGCCGTGGCCGTCAGCGCTCTGCCCGTGGAAATCCTGGATGAGCTGACCGACGCGGGGCTGCTGGAGAGCAGCGGCCCGGAGCGCTATACGCTGCACCAGACCATCGCCGACTACGCGCGGGCACAATTTCCGGATGCAGCGGTGGTGGAGCGCATGATCGATTACTTCGTCGGGTACGTCGAGGCGCACTCGACGGACTATGCCGCCCTGGATCGCGAGAGCAACAATATTCTCGCGGCGCTGGAGGCCGCCTTCGAGCGTGACATGCGACCGGCTCTCATACGAGGCGTGCATCGATTCGCACCCTTTCTGATAACGCGCGGCCTGTATTCACTGGCCGAAGCCCACCTGCTGCGGTCACTACAGGCTGCCCAGTCTTTAGAAGACGACATTGCCCAGGAAACCGCGCTGCTGCACCTGGGGAAAATCGCGGAGCAGCACGGAAACTACGCGCAAGCGCAGGCATACTGGCAGGACGGCCTGCTCCGGGCGCGGCAGCACGCGCACCGCAACAGCATGGCCCAGATGCTGCGAGAACTGGGTGGCCTGGCATGGGCACAGGGTCAATTCGTCCAGGCCCACCAGTATCTTGCCGAAGCTCTCGATACGCTGCGACGACTCGACGACCGGCACGGTATTGCAGGCACGCTGAAGAATTTAGGCAACCTGGCAGCGGAACAGGGCCAGCCAGAACAGGCACGCCAGCTGTATGAGGAAGCATTGGATGTCTATCGCCGCCTGGGGGACCAGCGCGGTATTGCCTTTACGCTGCACAATCTCGGCATCCTTGCACGAGAGCAAGGGCAGCCGGAACAGGCACGCCAGCTGTACGAGGAGGCGCTGGCCTCTCTCCGCCATCTGGGGGACCAGAACAGTGTTGCTACTGTCCTGAACAATCTCGGTAATCTGGCGCGGCACCAGGGCCAATTCGAGCAGGCATTGCGGTTCCTCAACGAGTCCCTGGCCATTCAGCAACAGCTAGGGATAAGGCGGGGCGTCGCATTCGCATTGCTCAATCTGGGTGATCTGGCAACCGACCAGGGCCAGTTCGAGCGGGCGCGACAGCTCTATGAAGATGCGCTCGCTATTTTCCGCGAACTGCAGGCGCGGCGCAATATCGCACTCACGCTCCAATCGCTGGGCATTCTGGCCCGCCATCAAGAACGTTTTGAACAGGCGCAATCATTCCTGGACGAGGCGCTATTCATCTTCCGTGATCTTCAGGATCAACGCCAGGTCGCCCTCACACTACGCGAACTTGGAGTGCTGTCCTCGGCACGAGGGCAACCAGAGCAGGCGCATCAACTTTTCACGGAGGCGATGGAATCCCTTCGCCAGCTTGAAGACCGGCGCGAGGCAGCGCTCACCATACTGGAACTGGGTACGTTAGCCAGGCAGCAGGGACAAGCGGACGAGGCAGAGCAGCTTTTAACCGCTGCCCTTGAAACCACGCGGGCCTTAAGAGATCGTCGCCATACTGCCAGGGCGCTCTGGGAACTGGGCATGTTAAAGCAGCAACAGGGCCACCTGGAGGAAGCGCTGCCCCTGTTACTGAAAGCAAGGATCGGACTATCGCTGGTGAACTCCCCCGAAATGCAGCGCCTGAAAGAGCAACTGGCCCGACTCCGCGCCCAGATGGGCGAATCTGCATTCAATACGAGAATCAATAGCCTCGCCGGAGAAGAGCCTGAGCCGGCATATGGGCTGGCTCAGGCGGAGTGGGAAAGGATGCTGTAAATACCAGTCGCGATTTCAGATGTGAATATTAGCCGTAGTGTAGCGTAATATGGATGGTGGCACCAGGAAATCAAGACAAAAACAAGAGGTACATAGCATATGCAGGCTTCATCTTCCCCCCTTTACTGCCAGCACTGTGGCGCGGAAAATCCTGCCGGGAGCAGCGCATGTTTTGCCTGCCAAAGTCCCCTGAATACGCGTGAGGAAGATGGGCAGCATGTGCGGGATGAACTCCTACAGGAGCGCTATCGTATTCTTGCGCAGGTCGGAACCGGCGGCTTCGGCGCTGTCTATAAAGCGGTAGATACACTGCAAGGCGATGCCATCGTAGCCATCAAACAGATCAACCTGCGGGGCCTCAGCGTCCAGCAGATCATTGAGGCCACCGACGGCTTCCACCGCGAAGTGCGCCTGCTCTCGAACCTGAAGCATCCCAATCTGCCCGCCATTCACGATTCCTTCACCGATCCGCAGCACTGGTACATCGTGATGGATTTTATCGAGGGCGAGACCCTCGAAGCGTACCTGAAACAACGGTCCTCCTCCTTTCAACCGGGACTACCGCTCGATGAAGTGTTCGCTATCGGCCTGCAACTGTGTACCGTGCTGGACTACCTGCACACGCGTGAGCCTGCGATTATCTTCCGCGACCTCAAGCCATCCAATATCATGCGCACGCCTGATGGACGCGTGTACCTGGTCGATTTTGGCATCGCGCGCCATTTTGTACCGGGAAAGCCCAGAGATACGATCCCGTTTGGCTCGCCCGGCTATGCCGCCCCCGAACAATATGGAAGAAGTCAGACTACACCCCAGGCCGATATTTATAGTCTGGGCGCGTTACTCCACCAGGTGCTCACCGGCGACGATCCAGCCGAGACACCCTTTCACTTTGCGCCCCTGCGGCTCTATGGTCCACCATATCTGGCTGGAGTCGAAGAATTGCTGCAACGTATGGTACAGGTCGATAGTAGCAAACGGCCGGGCAGCATCGCGGAAGTGAAAGAGGAACTGGAGCAGCTGGCCGGTATGCAGGAAAAAGACACGCCACGTCTATGGCGACCACCAGACACGCCGCCCCCATTGCCAATGGATGGCCCTTATGCCGCGTCGCTCCCTAAACATGCGAGCGCGGGCCAGGCACAGATACAGGTACGACGAGCTCCTCCGGGCCTCTCACGGCGGCAGTTCATCAACGCCGGCGCGGCCATTGGTGCCGCTACTGTACTTGGGTTGGGTTCTGTTACACTGTGTCGATTCCTGGCGACGCCCCGTTTTTCCGGAGTTATCGCTGATTCTAATCTCACCCCTGCCCTCGCCCCTATCCCGAACTTCGTTTTTTACGGCCATAAAGCTGCGGTGACGACGATGGCATGGTCGCACTCTGGAGAATTTATCACTTCCGGCAGCGCCGATAAGACCGTGCTGGTCTGGCGTGCCGCGGATGGAAAACTGCTTTACAAGTACATGGGATACACATCTCCTCTCACCTCGGTCGCATGGTCGCCTGACAGCGAATATATTGCCTCCTGCGGCCAGGACGACGGGTCGATTCAAATATGGGAGGCGCTGACCGGCGATGATAATAAAGCGTTCACGAAGCATTCTGGAAGAGTCCTCGCGCTTGTCTGGGGGCGATATATGACGAGTATTGTTTCAGGGGGTGAAGATAAGCTGGTACAGATCTGGGACGCGGATACAGGAAGGATCTTCCAGACCTACCGGGGACATACCGGCAGTATCAGGGCGCTGGCGTGGTCGCGCAACGACCTGATAGCCTCGGCCAGTGCCGATAAAACGGTGCGCATCTGGGGCGACTTAGAGCAGGCACACATTCCCGTCTATCGTGGGCACGCGGCAGGGGTCAATGCCGTGGCCTGGAATTACGATGGGTCGCAGGTCGCCTCGGCCAGCGATGATGGCACCGTGCAGGTCTGGAATGTCGCGGATGGAAGTCCGGTCGTCACCTATCGCGGCCATAAAGGGAAGGTGAATGCCGTCATATGGTTTGATAATTATAATAACCTCAACCCGCTGTTTGTTTCCGGCAGTGAGGATAAAACTGTGCAACTCTGGAATATCTCAGGAAAGCGTATCGCGACGTATACGAAGCATACCGCCCCGGTGACGGCGGTCGCTGCTTCTGGTTCGCGCATCGCCTCGAGCAGCGCGGACGGGACGGTGCATATCTGGACGCCCCCGGCCTACAAATAAAACCCGCCTGTGCAGGCGGGTGGAGTGGCAACGTCCTATTTTCCCGAGGGGCTGCCCCCTCAGTATCATCGGAGCTGGAAGGCTTAACTTCCGTGTTCGGGATGGGAACGGGTGTTTCCCTTCCGCTATAGTCACCACCCCACCTGCATGTACAGGCGGGCATCTTATTCATACAAACGCTTTGCTGGCAAAGCGACAGAGACAGGCAAGATCTGGTGGAGATGAGGGGATTCGAACCCCTGACCTCTGCCGTGCAAAGGCAGCGCTCTTCCAGCTAAGCTACATCCCCTCATCTCTTTCTTCCAACATATATACCGGGTGGGCCTTCCTGGACTCGAACCAGGGACCTCAGTCTTATCAGGACTGCGCTCTAACCACCTGAGCTAAAAGCCCGGATGGCGGTGAGCATCGATCAAGGATGCCCGGACAACTCAAGAGTGGTAAGGCGACATCAAAACAACCACATCATCAAAACCTGCCTGCAACAAACTCACCAAAGACTACCTTCTCCAAAGAGAAGATAGATCGACCTGGGAGTGGCTCTCGTGTGGAACGGCTCTCCATTGAAGAGCGCTCCAGAGAGCAAAGCTCCCTAGAAAGGAGGTGATCCAGCCGCACCTTCCGGTACGGCTACCTTGTTACGACTTCACCCCAATCACCGACCCCACCCTCGACGCCTGCCTCCCACAGGGGGTTAGCCCGGCGGCTTCAGGTGTTGCCGACTTTCGTGGTGTGACGGGCGGTGTGTACAAGACCCGGGAACGTATTCACCGTGGTGTGCTGACCCACGGTTACTAGCAACTCCACCTTCATGCAGGCGGGTTGCAGCCTGCAATCTGAACTGAGACCGGCTTTGCCAGGATTGGCTCCCCCTCGCGGGTTGGCGACCCTCTGTGCCGGCCATTGTAGCGTGTGTGTCGCCCAGGATGTCAGGGCCGTGCTGACTTGACGTCATCCCCACCTTCCTCC